>NZ_JBYCKL010000110.1:0-55152 GCF_057473365.1 Halomonas sp. TH-94 | reverse complement strand
TACGGTGATGGTCACGGCGAACACGGCGGCCAGAGCCAGGATGGCCCCCGCCATGAAGGAGCGCAGCAGCGCATCCCGCGTGGCCATATAGAGCTTGGCCTCACCGGCGTCCACCATCTTGGTCGCGAATTCGGAAGGGAGCAGATAGGACATGGCGTCAACGTCTCGCAATAGTGATCGTGGCTGGCGTACGAACGAAAAGGCGCCTGGAACCGGGGAACGGCTCCAGGCGCCTTTGCCTGTGTTCGTGACTATGTCAGGGCCGGTTCAAGCAGCGCGACGGTCGTCGTTGACCCTGTCGCCTGCGTCATCGACAGGCCCTTGCCACTGATAAGCACGTTGCGTGCCAGTTTCAGAACGCCGGATGGGAAAGAGGCCTGCTTGCCGAGGCCACACGGGCGTTTGCCACGAGGCAACGCACCTTGGCGGGGCAGCGCCTGTGAGCGGCCTGCCCCATGTGAGCACGGCCCAAGCCATCATTGCGGTGCAATAAACAACCGGCCTGCTCGTCTTTGGTGCAGCGCATGATCAGGCGCACGACGCCGGGTCAGTGCGCAGGCGTCGACATTGCGGCTGCCCTCGCTCCCACAGGGCTCGTCTCGGTCATGCGCACCACGCTGCCGACCACGATCAGACAGGGCGAAGGCAGCGGCGATGCGGCAAGCTTGCCCGGCATGTCGGCCAGGGTGCCCACCAGCGAGGCCTGCTCGGGCAAGCTGGCGTTGGCCACCAGCATGATCGGCCATTCGTCGGGCAGGCCGGCTCGGCGCAGCCCGGTGCAGATGGCGTCGACCTTGGTCAGCCCCATGTAGAAGATCAGCGTCTCGTCCTGGCGCGCCAGAGTGGCCCAGTCGGGCTCGCCATCCTTGCGGCACAGCTGCGCGGTGATGAAACGCAGCTGCTGGGCGTGGGCACGGTCGGTGAGCGGAATGCCCATGCCGGCGGCGGCGGCCGAAGCGGCAGTGATGCCCGGTACGATCTCGGCGTCGATATTGGCCTCGGCCAGTGCGGCCAGCTCCTCGCCCATGCGCCCGAACACCCCGGGGTCGCCGCCCTTGAGCCGCACTACCGACTTGCCTTCCCCGGCCAGCTTCACCAACAGCGCGCCGATCTCGGCCTGAGGCACGCTGTGGTGACCGCGCTCCTTGCCCACGTAGTAGCGCTCGTGGCCGGCGGGAATCAGCGCCAGCACGTCGTCGCCCACCAGGCGGTCGTAGACCACCGCATCGGCCTGCTGCAATAGCCGCGCGGCCTTGAGCGTGAGCAGCTCCACGTCGCCGCTGCCCGCCCCCACCAGATAGACGCACCCGGCGCGGCAGTCGCCGTCCAGGGTGACGGTGGGTGCCGGGGTGCTGCGCGTTCCGCCGAACGGCGAGCGCACGATATGGCCAAGGCCATGCAGACGCGACCAGGTCGCCTGCACCATGGCTTTGGGTGACGGCAGCTTGTGAAAAAGCTCAGGCGATAGCAGGGTTTTCAGTTGGCTCAGGGCGCGCATGGGCCTTCTCCTCTTCGATCAGCGATTTCAGCTCGGGAACGCAACTACCGCACTGGGTGCCACAGGCCAGCCGGGCGCCCAGCGCCTCGACGCTGTCGTCGCCTTCACGGATGGCTCCTAGGATAGCGCGTTGGCCCACCTGGTGGCAGCTGCATACCACCGGCCCCTGATTGGCAGCGCCGTCGTCACAGCCGGCCAGCAGGCGGCGGCGGTGCTCGGCAGCGACGCCTTCACCGCAGGCTGCCTCGGTAAAGCGCTCGGCAAGCCAGGCAAGGTTGGGCAATTCCCTGGGCGGCCCCGACATGAACCACCAGCGCAGCCGTCCCGCCTCATCGACCCCGGCGGCACGCAGGCGCCCGCCGGCGGGGTCGGTGCACCACAGCGTAGGGGCCACCGGCAGGGTCCCCTCGAGCCAGGCCAGCCACTCCGGCCTAGCGCTCTCGACTTCGCCGCCGGCCAGCTGCCAGCGCGTGCTGTCGCCCAGAGGAATTCGCGCCCAGTAGCGGCTCCGCTCGCACCAGCTCGATTCCGCCACGCCCAGGTCGTCGGCCACCAGCAGGGTGGCCTCCCACCCCACCGCCAGCGGGGCCAGCGCCACCGCACCGTGCTTGGATTCCGGCTGACCCGAAACGGGGTCGACATGGGCATCGATCAGCGCTCCGGTGGATGCCGAACCGCTATAGTGCCCGCTCCAGTGCATCGGCACGAACACCTCGCCGCGACGCTGCCCGCGCGATACTCGTACCCGTCCGACGTAGCGACCGCCGGCACCTTGCAGGCAGGCCAGCCCCTGCTCCTCGAGGCCCAGCGCAGCGGCCTCTTCCGGGGCGACTTCGATGAACGGCTCGGCGCGGTGGTTCATCAGCCGTGGCGCACGCCCGGTGCGGGTCATGGTGTGCCACTGATCGCGAATGCGCCCGGTGTTGAGCCGCAGCGGACGCTCCGCTTCCAGCTCCTGTGCCGGTGGGCGCGGGCGCACCGGCAGCAGTCGCGCTCGGCCATCGGGCGTGGCGAAGCGGCCATCGGCAAACAGCCGTGCGGTTCCGTGGGGGGCGGCGGCATTGACCGGCCACTGGACGGGCGCCAACGCATCGTAGGCGCCACGATCGAGCCCGGCCAAACCAGAGATATCGAACAACCGCCGACTCTCGCCTGGCCCCTCCCCGTTTTCGAAACCCGAGAGTCTGGCGTGTTCGTCGAAGATCTCGCTGGGGTGGCTATAAGCGAAGGCCTCGCCGAAACCCAGCCGCCTGGCCACCTGACACAGCGCCCACCAGTCGTGCCGGGCCTCGCCCGGCGGCGGCAGGATGCCGCGCTGGCGCGAGATGCGCCGCTCGGAGTTGGTCACGGTGCCGTCCTTCTCCGACCAGCTCGAGGCCGGCAGCACGATGTCGGCATAGGCCAGCAGATCGGCATCGGCCATGCACTCGGAGACGATCACCAGCGGGCACTTGGCCAGCGCCGCACGCACCCGGTCCGAGCGCGGCAGGCTGACCGCCGGATTGGTGGCCATGATCCACAGCGCCTGCACCTCGCCGCGCTCGATCGCCTCGAACAGCTCGACTGCCTTGTAGCCGGGCGCTTCGGGCAGACACGGCACCAGCCGCTCGGTAGCCCAGAAGCGGGTGACCCGGTCGCGGGCGCCCGGGGTGTCGTAGTCCATGTGGGCGGCCAGCTGATTGGCCAGCCCCCCTACCTCGCGCCCACCCATGGCGTTGGGCTGGCCGGTGATCGAGAAGGGCCCGGCGCCGGGCAGGCCGATCTTGCCCCCCGCCAGGTGGCAGTTGATGATGGCGTTGCCCTTGTCGGTGCCGCTGCTCGACTGGTTCACCCCTTGGGAAAACAGCGTGACCACGTGCAGGTGGCTGGCGAACCAGTAGAAGAAGGTTTCCAGGCGTTCGGGGTCGACGTCGCAGTCGGCGGCAATCGCCTCCACGCCGGCATCCTGCTCCCGCGCCGCGGCAAGGGCCTCCTCGAATCCCTGGGTGTGCTTCTCCAGATAGACCCGGTCGAGCTTGTTGCGCTCGGCCATCCACGCCAGCAGCCCGGTGAACAGCCGGGCGTCGCTACCCGGCTTGAGCCCCAGATAGAGATCGGCAAGCTCGCAGGTATCGGTCACCCTTGGGTCGATCACCACCACCCGCAGCAGCGGGTTGCGCTGCTTGGCCACTTTCAGGCGCTGGTAGAGCACCGGGTGGTTCCAGGCCAGGTTGGAGCCTACCAGTACCACCAGTTCGGCTTCTTCGAGGTCCTCGTAGCAGCACGGCACCGCGTCGGCGCCGAAGGCGCGCTTGTGGGCCGCCACCGCCGAAGCCATGCACAGGCGCGAATTGGTATCCAGGTGCGGCGTGCCGAGAAAGCCCTTGAACAGCTTGTTGGCGACGTAATAGTCCTCGGTCAGGAGCTGCCCCGACAGGTAGGCGGCCAGGGCCTCGGGGCCCCGCGCCGCGCGGACTTCCCTCAGGCGCCCTACCAGCGTATCCAGTGCCGTGTCCCAGTCGGTTTCGACACCGTCGACGATGGGCTGGGTCAGACGCCCGTGGCTGCCCAGGGTCTCGTGCAGCGCCGAGCCTTTCACGCACAGGCGGCCGAAGTTGGCAGGATGCTCCGGATCGCCCTGCACGTCGACGATCTCGCCGTTCTCGACGCTGGTCACCACGCCACAGCCAACGCCGCAGTAGGGGCAAGTGGTACGTGCCTCGTGCATGTCGATCTCCTCTGAAACGCTCTCGAAACGACAACGCCCGCCAACGCGTCCCCGGGGTCGTGATGACAGGGTCGTGTTGGCGGGCGTCGTTGCCGCTCGGGCGCTAAACGGTGCGCCCTATCGAAATTCACCTGATCTGGATCAAGCAGAAAGCGTGCCACAGAGGGAATAATCCTAACCCCTCAGTCAGATGCCTAACCTTTCACTGACGGGCATTGCCGTTGCCCCATGCTGCTACGCACCATGACCCGGCGCCAGTCGCCTGCCATGCACCAGGCTAGTGCCGGGAAGCCGACGAACGGGCCTTCAGTACCACCCATCGCTCACCTCCCCCTGCCGCCAGGCACCGTCCTGCGTGCGATCGAGCACAACTGGAATACTTATTGCTTAAGATTGCATACATAGCTTGGCCGACCATCCAAAACCGGCCACGACAGCCAGACGAGCGACGCCCTATGCCCTCACCCTTGAATATATTGCTGGTCGACGACGAGGTAGTACGCGCCGCCATGGTCGAAGAGGCCCTGATGGCCGAAGGGCATCAGGTCATCTGTCGGCTGACAAGCCCTGCCAGCCTCAACGAAATGGTAGAGCGCCACCAGCCCGACGTGGTGATCATCGACATGGAGAGCCCCGACCGCGACACGCTGGAGAGCATGGCCCTGCTGAATCGCGAGAACCCGCGGCCGGTGGTGTTCTTCGCCGACCAGCACGACTCCGACACGCTGCAGGCCGCGCTCAAGGCCGGGGTCAGCGCTTATGTTGTCGACGGCCTGGTACCCGAGCGGGTCGAGGCCATCGTCGAAGTGGCCATCGCCCGCTTCGATGCCTTTCACAGCATGCGCCAGGAGCTGGACAAGGCGCGCAACCAACTGGCCGAGCGCAAGCGTATCGACCGCGCCAAGGGTCTGCTGATGAAGCATCAGGACTGCGATGAGGAGCAGGCCTACCGCATGCTGCGCAAACTGGCCATGGACCGCGGCCAGCGTATCGCCGAGGTCGCCGACAGCGTCATCGACATACTCGACCGCCTGAACCCGACATCGCCCCAGGGGCGAGCCGCCGACAAACGGGGTCCCCGCTCATGAGTCACCCGCACCATCACGCCACCCCACCGGAACGGGAACGCCTCACTCTCGGCTTCGTTCCACTGCTAGATGCCACACTGTTGATCGTCGCCCGTGAACGCGGCTGCTTCGCCGCAGAAGGGCTCGACGTGAACCTCTCCCGGGAGAACGCCTGGGCCACCCTGCGCGACAAGGTAGCCGCCGGCCTGCTCGACGGCGCCCAGATGCTCGCGCCCATGCCCCTGGCCATGAGCCTGGGGCTGGGACGCGCGCCCTGCGACACTTTGGCCCCGCTGCTGCTCAGCCGCAACGGCAATACCGTGACCCTCTCCACCACGCTGAGCGAGGCCTGCGGCGCCGAACTCACCGACGCCCCGGCCCGAAGCGCTCTGGCCTTGGGCGAGTGGCTGCGCGGCCCGGGCAGAGGCAAGCGCCCACGCCTGGCCATGGTCTACCCCTATTCGTGCCAGCACTACCAGCTGCGCGAATGGCTCACTCTGGGTGACATCGCCCCGGAGCGCGACGTGGAGCTGGTGGCCCTGCCGCCGCCGCGCATGGTGGAAGCGCTGCGCGATGGGCAGATCGACGGCTTCTGCGCCGGCGAGCCCTGGGGCACTCTCGCCCGGCACTGCGGTAGCGGGAAGCTGGTGGCCACCAGTGCGCAGCTGTGGCCCGACCACCCGGAAAAGGTGCTCGGCGTGACCCGCTCCTGGGCCGAGCACTGCCCCGCTACCCTCGCAGCCATGATGCGTGCCCTGGTCGCCGCCAGCGAATGGCTTTCCGCCTCGCCGGATAACCGGCGCCAGGCATTGGAGTGGCTTGCCCTGCCCCCCTACCTCGACCGCTCGGTGCGCCACTTGCCGACGCTCGAGTTCGATGCCGAACCGATCCGTCAGCGTATCTACGGCTCCGGCATGCTGCGGCCCACTCCGCAGGACGCGCTGCATTTCGCCGAGCCCATCGCCCGCCAGCTGGAAGCCCAGGGCGGCCGCTTCGAACCCGGCCAGCTTGCCGCGTGCTACAGCCCTGTGCATTTCGATGCCGCAACGCACCATTGATGTGCACGGCCGGCGGTCGCTCACCCACCAGCCGGCCACTCGTCCCGCACTCAGGCCCATGAAATAGCAGCATAAATTCAGTGCCGAGCGGCCCCTGGCCGGGTTCTTGAAACGTACAGCCTAAACAGCGGCCAACGGCGGTCGCTCGACACGAATACGACAACGGCGTCTCTGCACCCTCCCCATCACGGGGAAACGGTGCCGAGGCGCCTTTTTGCGTTTGTCTTGATGGAAACAGGAGGTGGCTCGTCATGGGACATCGACACACCGACACCGCCCAACCGCGACAGGAGCACCTGGTCATCGTCGGCAACGGCATGGCCGGCCATCGCCTGGTCGAAGCGCTGCTCGCCCGCCCCGGTCGGCCCGCACGCATCACCGTGATCGGCGCTGAAACGGCACCGGCCTACAACCGAATCCTGCTCTCACCCCTGCTGGCCGGCGAGATGGAGCGCGACGCACTTACCCTGCGCGATGCTGCCTGGTACGCCGAGCACGACATCGACCTGGTGCTGGGGGAACGCGTGGAAACGATCGAGCGCAGCGCACGGCGCCTGACCACCGATGCCGGCCGCGAACTCGATTACGACCGCCTGGTACTGGCCACCGGCTCGAACCCGGCCCGGCCGCCGGTGCCTGGGCTCGAATTGCCCGGGGTGCACCTGTTCCGCGATCTCAACGACGCCGACGCCCTGGCACGCGCCGCCGAGCATGGCAGCCACGCCGTGGTGATCGGGGGCGGCCTGCTCGGCCTGGAAGCCGCCGAAGGGCTGCGTAAGCGCGGCATGCAGGTGAGCCTGCTGCAGCGCGACGACCGCCTGATGAATAGGCAGCTCGACCTCACCGCCGCCCGGCTGCTCGAAAAAGAGCTGCGCGAACGTGGGCTCGACATTCACACCGATGCCCAGCTCGAACGCCTGGAAGCCGGCCCCGACGGCCACGTCTGCGCCGCTTGGCTGGCCGACGGTACGCGGCTTGCCGCCGACTGCGTGGTAGCGGCCATCGGTATCGTGCCTAACGCCGAACTGGGTCGTGCGGCCGAGCTCAACGTCAACCGCGGCATCGTCGTCGACGAATGGCTCACCACCAGCGAGCCGACCATTCACGCCCTGGGCGAGTGCTGCGAGTTCCAAGGCCAGACCTTCGGCCTGGTGGAACCCATTTGGCGTCAGGTCGAAGTGCTCGCCGACAGGCTCTGCCCCGGCAGCGCCGAGCGCAGCGAAGGCTATGTCGACAACCCCTGCGCCACCAAGCTCAAGGTCAGCGGCGTTTCGCTCTACGCCTTCGGCCCCACCGATCCCGAACCCGGCGGCCATGAAGTGCTCAGCTATCGCGATCCCCAGCAGGGCGACTACCGCCGCCTGCTGCTGCGCAAAGGCCGCCTGGAAGGGGTCGTGCTCTATGGCGATACCGCCTCGGGTCCCTGGTACTTCGAACAGGCCCTGGCCGGTCGCGACCTCACCCCTTGCCGCTCGGCCCTGCTGCTCGGCGCCGCCGACGCGCAAACCCTGCTCGACGACGCACTCAATGAATCACCGCAACGCCCCGCGAAGGAGGCCGCATGAACACGCCCGCTAAACAGCAACTCATCGTTATCGGCAACGGCATGGTCGGCCATCATCTGGTCGAGCAGCTCGTCGAACAGGGCGCCACGCAGCGCTATGACGTGATCGTGTTCGGCGAGGAGCGCCACCTGGCCTACGACAGGGTGCACCTCTCCGAGTACTTCAGCGGCCGCGACGCCGCCTCGCTGGCGCTCTCCACCGGCGAATACTACGCCGACAACGGCATCGAACTGCGCCTGCACGAAGCGGTCACCGCCATCGACCGCGACAAGGGCGAAGTGGTGACGCCCCAGGGCCGCTACCGCTACGATCGTCTGGTACTGGCCACCGGCTCCTACCCCTTCGTACCGCCGATTCCCGGCAACGACCGCGATGGCTGCCTGGTCTACCGCACCCTGGAAGATCTCGACGCCATTCGTGCCGCCGCCGAGAACGCCGCCACCGGTGTGGTAGTGGGTGGCGGCCTGCTAGGCCTTGAGGCCGCCAACGCCCTGCGCGGGCTCGACCTCGATACTGCCGTGGTGGAGTTCGCTCCGCGCCTGATGCCGATGCAGGTGGATACCGAAGGTGGCGAACTGCTGCGCGAGAAGATCGAAGCACTGGGCGTGCAGGTACTCACCGGCCGCGCCACCCAGGAGATCGTCGACGGCGAACGCAGCCGTCATCGCATGGTGTTCCAGGACGACAAGGTACTGGAAACCGACCTCATCGTATTCTCCGCCGGCATTCGGCCCCGTGACGAACTGGCCCGCGACTGCGGCCTGGAACTCGGCGAACGCGGCGGCGTGGTGATCGACGACAGCTGCCTGACCAGCGACCCGGAGATTCTCGCCGTGGGTGAAGTGGCACTGTGGAACAACAGCATCTTCGGCCTGGTGGCCCCCGGCTATCAGATGGCCAAGGCCGCCGCTTCCACGCTTCTGGAAGGCAGCGACACCTTCCGCGGCGCCGACATGAGCACTAAGCTCAAGCTGATGGGCGTCGACGTGGGCTCCATCGGCGACGCCCACGGCGACCGCACCCCCGGCGCGCGCATGTACCGCTTCCTCGACCCCATCAAGCAGCAGTATCGCAAGCTGGTCGTCTCCAGCGACGGCAAGCGCGTGGTAGGCGCCATGCTGGTGGGCGACAACAGCTACTACGACACCCTGCTGCAGTATTACGCCAACCGCATTGAGCTACCCGAGGAGCCGGCTGCGCTGATCCTGCCCGCCGGCGGCGAAGCGGCCCCCGCGCTGGGGCCGGACGCCTTACCGGCAACCGCCACCATCTGTTCGTGCCACAACGTCACCAAGGCGGACGTGTGCGCCTCCATCGACGGCGGTGCGGTGGATCTCGCCACGGTAAAAGGCGACACCAAGGCCAGCACCGGCTGCGGCGGCTGTGTCGCCCTGCTCAAGACCCTGGTGGATCATGAACTCGAGAGCCGTGGCGTGGAGGTCGACAAGTCGATCTGCGAACACTTCGCCCATACCCGCCAGGAGCTCTACGACATCGTACGGGTGGAGGGCATCAAGACTTTCAGCGAGCTGATGGAGAAACACGGAACGGGCTTAGGCTGCGACATCTGCAAGCCGGCGGTAGCCTCGATCCTGGCTTCCTGCTTCAACGAGCCGATTACCGATGCGGCCCACATCCCGCTGCAGGACACCAACGACACCTTCATGGCCAACATGCAGAAGAACGGCACCTACTCCGTCGTTCCCCGCGTGCCGGGCGGTGAGATCACCCCCGACAAGCTGGTGGTGCTGGGCCAGGTGGCGCAGAAGTACGAACTCTACACCAAGGTGACCGGCGGCCAGCGCATCGACCTGTTCGGCGCCCGCCTGGAGGACCTGCCGGCGATCTGGGGCGAGCTGATCGAAGCCGGCTTCGAGACTGGCCACGCCTACGGAAAGTCGCTGCGGACGGTGAAGTCCTGCGTGGGCAGCACCTGGTGCCGCTACGGCGTACAGGACAGCGTGGGCATGGCGATCCAGCTGGAGCACCGCTACAAGGGCCTGCGCGCCCCGCACAAGATCAAGTTCGGCGTTTCCGGCTGCACCCGCGAGTGCGCCGAAGCCCAGAGCAAGGACATCGGCGTGATCGCCACCGAGAACGGCTGGAACCTGTACGTGTGCGGCAACGGCGGCATGCGCCCGCGCCACGCCGAACTGTTCGCCACCGACCTCGACGACGAGCAGCTCTACCGCATCATCGACCGCTTCCTGATGTTCTACATCCGCACCGCCGACCGCCTGCAGCGCACCTCGGTATGGCGCGAGAACCTCGAAGGCGGGCTGGACTACCTCAAGCAGGTGATCCTCGAGGACAGCCTCGGCATCGGCGAAGAGCTCGACCGGCAGATGCAGACCGTAATCGACGCCTACGAATGCGAATGGGCCAACGCCATCAGCGACCCGGAGAAGCTGAAGCGCTTCCGTAGCTTCGTCAACGACGCGCGCCCGGACCCGGACATTATCTATACCACCGAGCGCGGCCAGCTTCGCCCGGCTTAAAGGAATGGCTACGTGAGCGAATCCCGCCGTTGCGTGGCACGCGCTCGCCGCTTTCCCGAAACGAATCTGGAGATAAAACGAAAATGAGTACAGCAACTGCGGCGAAGACCATGACCCAGACCTGGCAAACCCTCTGCACCCGCGCCGACCTGGTGCCCTTCTCCGGCGTCGCCGCCTGGGTGGAAACGCCGGAAGGCCCGGCCCAGGTGGCCCTCTTCTACCTACCGGGCCAGGAGCAAGAGCTCTACGCCCTGGACCACCACGACCCCTTCTCCAACGCCAACGTCATCGCCCGCGGCATCGTCGGTGACATCAAGGGCCAGCCCGTCGTCGCCTCGCCGATCTACAAACAGCACTTCCGCCTGGAAGACGGCCAGTGCCTGGAAGACGACAGCGTGCAACTGCGCACCTGGAAGGTGAGCTTCAAGGGCGACGAGGTGTGGATCGAGGCGTGAGGTTGAGGCCTTAAATAAAGAAAAAGCCGCCGACGCTGGGGTAGCGTCGGCGGCTTTGGGTAAGCCACCCTCATCTCAACCGCGAAAGGCTGCCTCGATGTCGGCGATGTCGATTTTCCTCATCGTCATCATGGCATCGAACGCCCGCTTGGCGGCGGCGCGGTCGGGGCTGGTGTAGGCTTTCGTCAGCGCGATCGGCGTAATCTGCCAGGAGATGCCCCACTTGTCCTTGCACCACCCGCATTCACTCTCCTGGCCGCCATTACCAACGATGGCGTTCCAGTAGCGATCCGTCTCCTCCTGGTCTTCGGTCGCCACCTGAAACGAGAACGCTTCGCTATGCTTGAAGGCAGGCCCGCCGTTCAGCCCGAGGCACGCAACGCCCAGCACGGTGAACTCGACCGTCAAGACGCTCCCCTCCTGGCCCGAGGGATAATCCCCAGGCGCCCGGTGCACCGCATCGAGCGACGAATCGGGGAAGGTCTCGGCATAGAATCGCGCGGCTTCCTCAGCGCCGCCGTCGTACCAAAGGCAGATCGTGTTCTTTACCATGTTCTTCATGATCGGCTCCCTTCTGTGGGTGATTGCTGTGAGTAGCAATCTAACGTCGAACGGAGCTGGTCGGAATCGACAGGGGTGGTGGTTAACGCCCAACTCAGCGGGCTTTTTTGCGCAGCAAAACAGATCCGCTGCAGTTGTTTGTTAACTCCTAAGCGCTAAATCTTCCCGAATAACCTCGGGGTGACGGAAAGCAATCTCGATAAGTGCTTTTGCAGGGCCAGAAGGTTTGCGTCGACCTTGTTCCCATTCCTGCAAAGTGCGAGGCGAAATATGCAAAACTTCAGCAAACTCAACCTGCGTCAGGCCAGTTTTGCTCCGCGCCTCAGCAACCTCATTAGGCTCCACGTGACTCACCCGGGCCACTTTGCCCGCTTTCATTTCTTTGACAGACTGAAGCAACTTATTACCAAGCTTCTCTGCTCTCAAATTTTCGTTACTCATTTTCCAGCACCTCACGAATTGACTTCAAAATATACGCGGGTATGTTTTCCTTAACAGCTTTTTTGTAGATCACCAACAACCAGATCTCACCATTTGCTAACTTGGTGAAGTAGATAACTCGCACCCCACCACGCTTACCTGAACCCGCTATCGACCACCGAACCTTTCTACATCCTCCACTGCCAGGTATGAGATCACCAATCTCCGGATTAGCGGCCAACCAGCCGAAGAACGCACTGCGCTCCTCCTCGGTCCAAATATTTCTGGCATCCGCTTCGAATGTAGGGGTTTCGATGATTGTGTACATGGCGACAATTATACGTCAATGACGGATTTATGCAAGGCGGTAAGAAGAAGGGTTAACACCAGAGTTAGGCCGCCGCACGCCGAGCTTGCGCCCGACCTTGCGACAGCCCAACCCCTGAGACAAACAGTACAACAAGTCTGGCCGAGCGGCCTGAGGCTGGCATTTACCAGGGCCGAAGCCAGAACACTCGCCTCGCGCGGCCAAGAACTCTCACTGCGCGCTGTCCGAAGCCGACTCGGCCGGTCGAATCTTGCGGAGAGTCGCGCCTGTACAAAGCCGAGTTGCTGCAGGATTGACTGCCAATGCCCGCCCCGCGCGTGCGAGGTGCAAACGCTGCGGATAAGCGAGCTGCTACAGATTGCCTGGAGCCCGGCGGCAACACAGTGCGGGACACAAGGCCTAACGCCCGCAGCACGCGCGGCTTTGTAGTGAAGGCGCAGCCGAAACGGAAAAGCCGTCGCTGTGCCTGCGATTGTTAGATGCCTGACAGCTCAATGAACGCTAGCCTTGGATAATAGATTAAGAATTGCTACTCCACTCACAATAAACCCGATGCCAACAAACCCCCAAGTGTCCAGCTTTTGCCCATAGACACCCCATGCAATCAATGTCACCAAAGCGATTCCCAAACCCGCCCAAACTGCATACGCGACACCCACAGGTATTGCTTTAAGGGATAGCGAAAGAAAGTAAAATGCAATTCCATAACCCACCAAAACTACAAGGGACGGGCCTAGCTTAGTAAATCCATTGGTAGACTTTAGTGCAGTAGTTGCAACCACTTCTCCAAATATTGCAATAGCCAAGAACATCCAGTTTTTCATAGAAATCAACTCCTACGTTTCAAGAAGGAGTCGTATTTTATAGAGTATTTTTTAAAAATATCAGTCTTGTCCTACGCGATTTGCTGTGAGCAAACTACATCTAACAGGTATTGGATAGCACGCTCGTTCATCATCTTGAACGCGCCGGCGCGTTCAACAATCTTATCTAGCCTGCTGCTTCGCACCTAACCCATTGATATCTCATTAGACTAAGAATAGCTAGGCAACCTATACAGAATTCGCGTTCTTGCGCATTTAGCCGGAATGGATATACTGTATAAAAAACCAGCAAAAAGAATGCAAGGAGCAGCTTATGGACGCGCACAGGCGACCTCCAAAACTCATGGATCGCGTGAAGGCCATCATGAAGGTTAAACGCTACAGCCCTCGCACCGTGAAAACCTACTGCTACTGGATACGCTACTTCATTCGTTTCAATGGCGTACGTCATCCCGCCAGCATGGGTGGCCCCGAAGTCAGGGCTTTCCTGGAGCACCTTGCGGTACAGCGCCATGTGGCAGCGGCCACGCAGAACCAGGCGCTGAATGCCATCGTGTTCCTATATCGCCACGTCCTTGAACAGCCCCTGGGAGAGATTGGTGAATTCGCGCACGCCAAGCAACCACGCCGGCTACCGGTGGTACTGAGTCATGAGCAAGTGACGTACGTGTTGAATCAACTATCTGGCCCCATGCATTTGATGGCGAGCTTGATGTATGGCTCGGGATTACGGGTGCTTGAAACATGCCGCCTACGTGTCCGAGATATAGATTTCGAACGTCAGATTATTACGGTGAGATCTGGCAAAGGCGACAAGGACAGAACCACACTACTCCCTGCTACCTGCATCCCTTCTTTGCAGCATCAAATTACCATTGCCAAACAGCAACTCAACCATCGTCTGAATCATGGCAGTGTTCCCGTGACGCTTCCCCACGCGCTGGACCGTAAGTATCCTAACGCTGGAATATCCTTGGCCTGGCAATGGGTATTTCCAGCTAGCCGCCCCTGCTTCGATGATGCCGGCAATGTCGTTCTTCACCATATCCATCCATCAGCGGTGCAGAAGACCGTCAAGAATGCGATGCGAGCTGCATCGCTGCCGCGCCCTGGCTCCTGTCACACCCTGAGACACAGCTTCGCCACTCAGTTGCTAAGCCAGGGAACCGATATCCGCACCGTTCAGGAATTGCTGGGGCACAAGAGCGTGGAAACCACTCAGATTTATACGCATGTACTGGGCAAAGGCTTTGCCGGCGTGCGCAGCCCTCTGGGATAAGGGAAATCGAGTCATTCAGGCACGCTACCGCCAGGAGGTGCCGATCCCAGCCCCCCCCCTTAGCGGTTATTGGCCGCCGGCATGCCTCCATGGGGATGAAAACCCGCTTCGAAACATGTGCTTATATGCAGCTAACCAAATGAACCATCGGCAGGCGTCGCCGCATCTTGAGGAAAAGAGCCGAACGATGCGGATCCGCATTCAGTCTCCCTCGCCTGATACCCAGCGCTATGCCACATCCTGCACCTCCCGGCACTTGGGATAGGCCGAGCATCCCCAGAATCGGTTGCCGGCGTTTGCGCCCCGTTTCGAGGTGCGTAGCACCATGACGCTTCCACATTTCGGGCAGGTTCGGTCGGAGCAGGATTCTAAGTGGGCCTTGAGCTGTTTGACGTGCTGGCGGTGTGTTTCACGGCTGGGCGCCAATCGGCCGGTTTCGATTCTTTCCAACGCTTCCTGGATTTGGAAATCGTTCAATACAGGCTCCCGGAACGACTTGATGTAGCGCACATAGCCGCCACCGATAGTGACGTTGTCCGGCATGTTGGTCTTGAATACGGCGCTGCCCGAGAAGACCACCACTGAGTGGATGGCTTCCAAGGGCACGTCGAGCAGGGCTTCCAGCGCTTTCACGTGCTTGTAGTTCTGACGCAGCGGGTTCTGGAACTTGAAGGTCTTGCGGTAGATCTTCTGTGTCCACTGCGCCTGCTTCTCGCTGCCGAAGATCCAGCCCGTCATGTGCTTGGTTTCGATGACGAATATGCCGTAGCGGGAGACCAGGACGTGGTCGATCTGGGTGGTGCCGTCGGGCGTGGCAAGCGTGACGTTATGGATGCCTCGGTATTCATCCGCCGGCAGCCGCACCTTGGCGATCAGCTTGACGAAGGCTTCACCGAACAGGCCCTTGAACCAGTGGGACTTGAGGATGCCGAGCGTCAGCGCGACGAGAGGAAGCCACCACAGCGGGCGCACGGCTTCATAAAAGATCGAATAGTAGTCCAAGGCACATCTCGCACAGACGAATCGGCAAACGGATCGCTTCGGCCCGCTTTCTTCCCAACCTATCGCCTTCTTAAGTGTAAATCTACGTAACGAGACTGATTTATGACCTAGGTCGTATTGGTTAGGACAAATGCTTACGCCATGCCAGCCATCTCTCACATCGCCGGTTTTCATATTCAGCAAGGAGTGCACAGAAAGCGCAGCACCGCGGCGCTGGTACTTTTGGGTGATGGTGAGCTTCTTCTGGTACGCACTTTCGTCGCTAATGGGGTCTAGGCGTAGTGCGCAGCACTTTTGTTGGCATGAGTGGGCATGCAGCCAGCTTTCAAGCAGCGCTCCGGCTTCGCAAAGGTCACTCCATGCTAGACTGGCAAGGAGGCCAATGGCCCCGACTGCCCGCTTGCGTCCGCTGTGCTGACGTTCGATGGGAAGTCTCATGCGCCCTACCAAAGGCAAGGAGGCCATATGTCGCCATCTTCAGGCAACGGCGATCGTCTGACGGATTTAGATAAATTCGGAACTGACCCCGGTTCGCTACATGCGGCCACCTATATCCCCAAGAACTTCCAGACGAACGGCCCCCTGGTCGTCGTGCTGCACGGCAGCACCCAGTCTGCCGAGAGCTACGATCACGGATCAGGCTGGTCTGCTCTCGCCGACGAATGCGGGATAGCGCTCCTATATCCGGAGCAAAGAAAGACCAACAACCCCCTTAGCAGCTTCAACTGGTTCAAGTCTGGCGATACCCACTGCGGCGGCGGTGAACCTCTCTCTATTCGTCATATGATTGAGCAGGTCGTTGAAGATCATGGCATCGACCCGGCGCGCGTCTTCATCACGGGCTTGTCCTCGGGTGGCGCCATGACGTCTGTGATGCTGGCGACCTACCCGGAGGTATTTGCGGGGGGCGCGATCATCGCCGGCCTACCCTACCGTAGCGCGGACTCCCTGATGCAGGCACTGGTTCGCATGAAGGGATTTGGCGGCCCATCGGATAGCGGGCTCGACTCGTTAGTCCGTGACGCCTCGACATTCGACGGCCCCTGGCCGACGATCTCGGTCTGGCATGGCGGCAGCGATTCGACCGTCGACAATGCCAACGCCGATTCTATCGTCCGCCAGTGGCAGAAGATCCACAAGGTCGAAGGGCCACCGACACGGGTGGAGCAGGTCGACGGCTTCCCCCGGCAGGTATGGTGCAACGCGGACGGGCGGGAGGTGATCGAGGAATACATCATCGAAGGAATGGGGCACGGCACCCCCATCATGGCCGGAGGAGACGAGGGCCTCGGGGAGGAAGACAAGTATATGCTGGAAGTCGGCATTTCCTCGACCCGCCATATAGCGCATTTCTGGGGCCTTACATAAAGCAGGTAAGCTTTCTCCAGGGTAAAGCGTCAAACCTTTACTTACTGTCACGGATCGCCCGGATGTCTTCCAAATCCACCGGCCGTGACAGTGCCAACTTATAGCGAATCAGATCCTCCTTAAGCATCAAGGGAAGCTCTAGCCCTAACAAGTCGACTATTTCGTGGCGGGAGAACTCAATTTTCAGCGGAATCCATCGCTGGCTGTTTTCATCAAAGATGCGTGCTCCATCTGCATTTCCCACTTCGATTTTGATGCCTTCATACTTGAACTGAACATAGGTCAGGTCCCAGCCCTCCTCTCGATAGTGAGCATCGGGCTTGGAGATGAATTCTTGACCGGCCTGAACGATCTTTGGGTAACATTCACCGTGAACGAACAAGTCGATATCATTCAGCTCACGCCGGGAGCCATACCCCTTTGCTGCGAGCCCACCACAAACCAGAAACGGAATATTCCGTTCTTTCAACAAGTCCACAATCCATCTCGCTGCTAATTCGTGCATGCCTGTCCTATTCAAGGTTCCGTGGCGAGCGCTGCTCTTGCTGAGGCAGCCATTCAAAGCCGAGAAAGATGGCCGCTCTATGAGATCAACTTAACTCTCATGGCTAGGCTCTCATTCATCAAGCCCTCTCGACACTCCTCAGCCGCGAGGTCCGCCACATCACTACCGCGCGGCCAAGGAACATGCCACCGAGCGAGCCGTAAATCAGGCTGACGATGCCTGCGAAGGCCGCTGTGTCGGCAATGGGCAGCCGCATTCCGACGATGACACCGACGGTGAACTTTGCACAGAAGATGGTCAGCATGAGAGCAAGCGGCTGACAGCTTCCCGGTACATGAAAGGTCTGCTCTTGCGGGGAGAAGCGAACGCCTCGTGGGAGGTCCAATTTTAGGTGAAGTGCCACGGCGAGCCCTATGCCGAGCGCCCAGAGCATCAGGTTGTGTGGTTGGGCACCAAAGACGTTGATGACGCCGTATAGGCCCAGTATGAGAAAGATCGCGGGAAGGATACCCAGCTTGGAAAGGCCGATGGTGCGATCCTGGCTCTGCTGGTAGCCGCGGTAGAGCAGAAACAGCAGCAGCGGCCAAACCCAGAGGGGTGTGTTTCTTATGATGTCGAGCAGCATGTGCTTTCCCTGCGTTGTTTCGCCCAGCGTAGCGAGACGAAGCCAGACCCACCAGTCAGTGCTTACTTACCCCCTCACACTCGGTATCAGCGACCATTGAGCCCCTTCCCCGCTAGTATATCAGGCACACACTTCTCGATCCGCGACGCTCGCGTACTGGATTGCTTGGCACCGGTGAAATGCAGAATGTAGCCGCGCTGCCGCCCCGGCGTGAGCGATTCGAAGGCAGCTTTCAAGGCCGTATTTCCATCCAGCGCCACTTGGAACTCCTCGGGATATTCCAGCGCGTGCTTCTCCTTGAAATCCACCGTCAGGCCAGCCTTTTCCACCTCAATGGCTTCGTGAAGATAGGCTTTTAACGTTGGCGCCACGGCATCGATTTCTTGCGCCTTGGTAAAGCGAACCTGGCGCATCGCCTGCGAATGCTCACCCGGTGCGACGAGAATGCCTTCGGGGTCCTTCAGCAAGCTGCCCTTGAAGAAGCCGAGCGCGCAGTATGTCTTCATCGCAAAGATCACGGCCACGTTGCTGTTCTGGAACGAGTAGCACAACTTTCCCCACTTCACGTCCTCGCTCAGCTCGCAGTCCAGCAGCATGGTCCTCAATTTACTTTTCTCTTCCTGCCACTCGATCTTGCTCAACAGCGCTTCGACTTTTGGATTTGTTGTTTTCACAGCATCGCTTCTCTTTTTCAATGGAAGTAGCCCTCCACCCAGTCAGTACTTACTAACCCCTAGACTCTGTTATATGAACCACTCCAACTCTTCATAGGGGCTTTCGCGCAGTTCCGCCAGTCGGCTTTGCAGATCGCCGGTGTGAATCTCAAGCTTGTGGCCGTCCGGATCGAGAAAGTAGAGGGAATCGCCTTCGCTGCGGTTCTCCTTCCAGATCGTCACGCCCTGCTCGCGAATGGTATCGGCACAGCGGGCGAAAACCTCTTCGCTAACAGTGAAGGCGACGTGAGTATATTCGGGCAATGGCCCAGTGCGGGTCCGATCATCGAGCGAGAGGCAGATCCAGTCGCCACCCGCCTGAAGATAGGCGCCCCGAGCCCATTTCACCACCGGCTCGAGGCCCACCACGCGCGTATAGAAGCCGAAGGAGCGTTCCAGATCGCTGACCGCAAGCGTCAGGTGGTTGATGCCGGTGATCATGCCTCACCTCTTCTCAGTGTCACGCCTCTTCCCCAAGCGGGCGAATCACCCGGCAGGGGTTGCCGCCGGCTAGCACGTCCTCGGGGATGCTCTTGGTCACCACGCTGCCGGCACCGATGACCGAGCGGGCGCCAATGGTGACACCGGGACACAGGATCGCCCCGCCGCCGATCCAAACGTCGTCGCCAATGGTGATCGGTTTGGCGGCTTCCAGGCCGCTGCGGCGCCGTTCGGCATCGAGCGGGTGGGTCGCGGTATAGATCTGCACGCCAGGGCCAAACAAGACGTGGTTGCCGATGCTGACTTCCGCCACGTCGAGGATGACGCAATTGAAGTTGAAGAACACGCGCTCGCCCAAGGTGATGTTGCCGCCGTAGTCGCAGTAGAACGGCGGCTCGATGAATGTGCCCTTGCCCATGCTGCCGAACAGTTCGAGCAGCAGCTGCTTGCGCTCCTTTCCCTGATCGTCGCGGGTTTCGTTGAAGGCTTTGGTCAATAGGCGAGCCCGACGTCGTTCACCAAGCAGCTGTGGGTCGCGTGGGTCGTAGAGCTCGCCGGCCAGCATTTTTTCCTTTTCCATTCACCCTCCTTGCTACCGACATGCCTCGAGAAGCCCTCTCACGCTGCAAGAGGGCTTCCCGCCTACCTTCCGCTATGCCGTCAGAACTGCAGCCCAAGCGCGAAGCCGCCCAGCAGGTAGCAGAATATCGTGATCAGGATGACCCCGATGATATTGAGAACGACACCGCCACGCGCCATCTGGGCGATGGTAACCGCACCGGTGCCGAAGACGATGGCGTTGGGTGGGGTGCCAACCGGCAACATGAAGGCGCAGGTCGCGGCGAAGGCCGCCGGAATCAGCAGCGTCATCGGGTCGGCCCCGATGCCCAGGGCAACGCCACCGAGAACGGGTATGAAGGTGGCAGCCGTCGCCGTGTTGCTGGTGACCTCGGTAAGGAAGAGCACGAGCGTGGCCACGGCGGCGACCAGCAGCAGAATCGGCAGCACGTGAAGCCCGGTGATCTGTTCACCGAACCAGCCGTCCAGGCCGGTGGCTGCCACCGCGCCCGCCAGGCTCAGGCCACCGCCGAACAGCAGCAGCACGCCCCAGGGCAAGCCTTCCTCGGCATCCTTCCAGTTCAGCACCATCTCGCTCCTGCCTCGCGCGGGCAGGATGAACAGGGCAATGCCGGCGGCGATGGCAATGGCGGTGTCATCCAGATCGCCGAGCGGCCCCAGACGCTCCGCCATGCCGGGAAGGCTGGCAAGCACCCCCGGCACGACCCACAGGAACGCCGCCGAGCCGAAAACGAGCAAGACCATCTTCTCACCCTGGCTGAGCGAGCCGAGCTTATCGATCTCGCCTGCGATCATCTCCTTGCCGCCGGGAATGTCATCGATCTTGAACCGATAGAGCACTTGGGTCATCAGCACCCAGCCAACCAGGATGAAGGTGAACCCAAGCGGCACGCCGAGCATCATCCACTCGACGAAGCCGATGCTGCGACCCAGCTCGTCGGCAGCGTAACCTGCCACGATGGCGTTGGGCGGGCTGCCAAGCAAGGTGCCGAGCCCGCCCATGCTGGCCGACCAGGCGATGGCGAGCAGCAGGCAGACGCCGAAGCGCTTGATATTGTCATCGTCAATGAAATCCACGTGGCCGGCCCGATGGGGTTCGTGGTCAGACGCGCCGGTCGCCGAAGGGTCACCGCTGCGCTCTGCCACCAGGCGCAGAACGGAGAGCCCAATCGGCAGCATCATCAGCGTCGTTGCGGTGTTGGACACCCACATCGACAAGAAGCCCGTCGCCAGCATCATGCCGAGCACGATTCGCTTCGGCTCTACCCCGACACGGGCAAGCGTCAGCAGGGCGATACGGCGATGAAGGTTCCACTTCTCCATCGCGATGGCGATCAGGAACCCACCCAGGAACAGAAAGACGATAGAGCTGGCATATGGCGCCGTAGCCTGGCCGACCGTTCGCTCAGTGAGCATGGGGATCAGCACGATCGGCAGCAGCGCCGTGGCCGAGAGCGGGATAGCCTCCGTCATCCACCAGATCGCCATCAGAGCGCCGATCGTCGCCACCCAACGCGCATCCGGTGAGAGCCCTTCGGCGAAGCCCATGGCTATCCAGACGAGTAGCGCAACGAGCAACCCGAAAGCGCGCAGCCCCCACGTCATTCTGGCCGATCGACCGCCAGTCCCTTGTCCCTCGGACTTAGCCTCGTACCCCTCGGGCGCAGAAGGCTGTTCTGCCATAATCAAAATCTCCCGCTATTCACGCATGTTGATCAAACCGTGGCCCAGGCCACCGTAACGTCCCTGTGCTTGCCTCACTTCCCGATGCTCTATCGGTTCTTCGGGCACCACCCTTCAAGGTTCCTACGAGGAACATTCCATGTTGACCTCGTCTATGTAACCTTTTGTTTACCAATTGAAAAACGCCGTTTCAGGGCATCAGGAAACGGCGGGGGACCTTATAGCGTAAATTGTCGCGAGAGGACAGAATCCAGAACGTTCACTTCACGAAGCCGTACTGGTTACAGGCCCAGCAGGCGCCACGCCAACGGCAGGAAAAGGGCACTGAATACGCCGACCAGGCTCATGCCGAGCGAGGCGAAGGCACCGGCCTTGGGGCCGAGTTCGAAGGCGCGCACGATACCGATGGCATGGCCGTTCACGCCCAGCGCAAAGCCGAGAATGCGTTGGTCGGTGATCTTGAGCAGGCGCGCCAGAAGCGAGACGAAGATGGTGGTGAGTACGCCGGTGATGAGTAGGCCGCCCAGCATCAGCGAGAGCGAACCGCCGATCTGCTCCTGTATGCCCATGGCCAGCGGTGCAGTGACCGACTTGGGCGCCAGCGAGGCCAGTACCGCGGGCGGAGCGCCCAGCAGCCAGGCGATGAGCACGGCGTAGAAGGCCGCAAGCACAGCAGCCAGCGGCAGGCTGCAGAGGATAGGTTTCCACAGGGCGAAGATGTGTTGGCGCTGCTGATAAAGCGGCACCGCCAGCGCCACGGTGGCCGGGCCCAGCAGCAGCGTGAGCCAGGCGACGTTGCGCTGATAGTCGACGAAGTCGTAGCGCAGCAACCACAGGCCGGCTGCCGTGAACACGGCGCCGATCAGCACGGCCGGGCACCAGCTTGGCCGCCCCATGCGCTCGAACAGGGTCACTCCGCCGAGATAGGCCGCCAGGGTCAGCGCCACGGCAAGCGTGGGTGTGTTTATCAGCGAATCGTATAGCTCGTTCATGACTGCGGCTTCCGCTCGTCGCTGCTTGCGGCCTCCTTGGGCATGAAGCGCAGCATCAGCCATAGCGTGGTCAGCACGCTGAGGAAGGTGCCCACCCCCAGAGCGATCAGCACCGCCGTCCAGTGGCCGGCGAATTCGTCGATGACGAAGAACACTCCCACCACGCCGGGCATGATGAGCATGGCGAGTAACGGAAGCAGTGCCTGGCTTGCGGTGGCCACGCTCTCGTTGAGGCGACGCTTCACCAGCAGCCAGGCGAAAAGCAACAGCAGGCCCGCCATGGCGTGGGAAACAGGCAGTGACAACCACTCAACGACGGCGTGGCCAAGCAGTTGAAAAACGAGCAGCCACAGGAAACCACGCAACAGCTTCATGCCATCTCCGCCGCAGTGAAAGGGAGTACGAGTCGGCAATAAGATTAACACGCTATCGATCAGCTGTGAGGTCCCGGCTCTCCCCTGCTTGCCCACCAGGTCGATCCGAACGAAGGGCTACGAGCCGCATGCTCAACCGGACAGCCGTGAACTTTTGTAACGCGACTAAAGTCCAATCCGCGGGCAACAAAGCCTGACGCAGCCGAAGGGTGAACCAATGGAAGTGTCCAACAAAGAAGACGCCAAGCGTTTGGTAAAGCATCGCCTCTATCACGACGAGCTCCCACAGGAACATGAGGACCCGTTGGTCGGCCACCTTCATCGAATCATCCGATTCGCCGTCAAGGTACTGTCCGTACTGATGGTCGTGGTGATCATCTGGGGTGTGATCGATGTAGTCTACATGCTTTACACACGACTCATGACACCACCCTTCATGCTGTTTGAAGTAAGCGATATCTTCGCCATCTTCAGTGCCTTCATGGTGGTGCTGATCGCTATCGAGATCTTCATCAACATTCGGCTTTATCTGGGCACCAACATGCTGCCCATTCAGCTGGTGATCGCCACGGCGCTCATGGCGATTGCGCGAAAGGTCATCATCATGGATACCGAAACCGTCACGGCCATGGAGATCATAGCGATTGCAGCCGTCGTGCTGGCTTTGGGGGTAACCCACTGGCTGGTGACGCGAAGGCCCTGACCCCGGTTGGGCCAGCGCTGGGTAGGCCCGGTAATTCTGCCATGGGCCTACCCCGGCGCGGGGCGGCTCGACGCTCTCTCGACATACAACCAGGCGGGCATGCTGGCCCGCTTCAACCAAGGCAGCCTGGCCAGCACGGCGATGATCACCAGTGCGAAGACAAATCGCGCCCATAGCAGGCCGGAGAGATCCGCTCCCATCAGCATGATCAGCAGCGTGTCCTCGATCAGGCTGTGGCACAGGCCGAGGAAACAGAGCGTGAGCACGATGTCACGTGGGGTCAGGCTCCCCGAGCGCGCCTCGCGCAATAGCAGGCCGGCACCGAAGGTGAGCCCCAGGGTAATACCGATGACGGTGATGTTGGCTGCTGCCGGGCCGATGCCCAGCAGTCGCAGCAGCGGATAGAGCAGCTTATGAATCAGCCTCTCCACCCCCAGCCAACGCAGCAGCCTGAGCAGACTCATCAGCGAGAAGATCACCACGAAGATGGTGGCAAGCGTCGTGGCTTGCCCCTGCAGCCAGGCCATGAGCGTCGCATCCTGAACCGAGGGTTCCCACACCACTTTGTTGGCATGCTGAAGCCAGCCGCCCCACGAGTAGCTGAGATGCAGCAGCCAACCCAACAGCCAGGCACCGCCGACGCGTAGCAGCACGGTCAGCCACCAGGGCACGCCGGCCATGCGCGCCACGGCCCCCTCTATCGGCAGCGAGTGCCCCACTGCCATCAGCGCACCCAGCACCGTCACCTGCGCCACGGTCAGCGGTGTATCCCGCGTGACTTCGAAGAAGATGACCAGGCCGGTGTAGATGTTGGTCAGCAGTGTGGCGGCCCACACCACGCTCAGCGGCTCTGGCAGCCCCAGCGGCGCCATCAATGGCGCGAGCCATTGGCCAAGCAGCTCGGTCATGCCCAGCATTTCGAGTGCCTTCACGATCAACAGTGCCGGCACCATCACCTTGAGCAGGGTCCAATAGACCGTCCAGACCTCGCGCAACAGCTTGCCCATCGTGCCAAGCAGGCGGGCAGGAAGTCGTTGTGTCATGTGGGCGTCGTTCCGTAAGGGTCCAGCCGCTTACTTTACTCATGTATCGAACAAGGCGATGGCGTTCTTACCCTGAAACGGGAAGAATGTTGCTTTTTGTGGACCCCAGGGAAATTTCCTGCACATGGACAGACTCGACCTGAGGATTCTCGATCAGCTGCAGTGCGATGCCAGCCTGACCAATCAGGCATTGGCGGAGCGGGTCGGGCTTTCACCCTCGGCATGTTTGAAGCGTGTTCGCCGCCTTAAGGAGCAAGGCGTGATCCAGCGCGAAGTGGTGATCCTGGCGCCCGAAGCGCTAGGCGCCAACCTTCACATGGTGGTGGAAGTGACCATGACGCGAGACGACAAGGCGCTTTACGGCCGCTTCATCAAAGAGATGGAAGCCGCCCCCGAAGTCACCCAGTGCTATCAGGTCACGGGCGAGGTGGATTTCGTGCTGATCGTCAGCGTGGCCAACATGCAGTGCTACGATCGCTTCTGCGACCGCGTGCTGGATGCCTGCGACGGCGTGCACAAGTTCCGCACGCTGATATCGCGCAAGCGCACCAAGTTCGAGACGCGGCTATCGCTGGGTATCTAATTGATGGCCAAAGCGCTCTGCCCTACTCATCCTTGGGCCCGATCCATACGAAGGGGTTGTGAGCAACTTCCCAGAGGTAGCCATCCGGGTCGGAGAAATAGCCCGAATAGCCGCCCCAGGACACTTTCTGTCCGGGCTTGACCAGCTTGGCGCCAGCGGCGACCGCCTGCTCCAGCAGCTCGTCGACTTCCGCTTCGGAAGCCAGATTGTGCGCCAGCGCGATGCCGGAAAAACCGCTGCCCTCGGGTGAAACACCGGCATCCTCGGCTAGCGCTTCGCGGCCATAAAGGCCGAGCCAGGTCCCGTTCAGGGTGAAGAACGCCACCTCGGGAGGCGACTCCATGCGTGGCAGACCAAGCCCCTGTTCATAGAAGCGGATTGACGCGGCAAGCTCGCGAACACCAAGCGTGATCATGCTGATCCTGGGTTTCATGGAGCTCTCCCCTTTGTGTACGCCAAGCCGAATCATTTACTTACAGCGGCTACCTCGACCTCTCCTCGAACGGCCAGGTTCTTCTGTTGCCAGCGCGCTCGACGCATACGATAGAGGCGCACCGGTCGGCGATGAAACTCGAGCGTTTCGAAGCGGCCGAAGCCCACCTTTTGTGCCACTCGCAGCGACGCCTCATGGGTCGGCTCCACCAGCGCGACGATCGAATCGAACCGACGCTCGTCGAAAGCGTGCTCCAGCGTGGCAAGGGCGGCTTCGGTCGCCAGCCCCTTGCCCCAGTAAGGTTGGGCGAGACGGTAGCCCAAGCTCCACTCGGTGGTGTCATTCACCCATTCAGGGGAAACGCCACAGAAGCCGACGAAATCGCCGCCGTGCTTGTCCACTACCGCCAACGGTCCGGTGCGATGGTTGATGTAGCAATCGAAGGACCAATCGAGAAAAAGGCGCGTTGCCGTTTCATCGCAGGGGCCGCGCAGCGAATAGCGCATGACCTCGGGATCGGCCAGCATGTCTGCCAGCGCAGGGATATCGCCGTTGGATAATGGGCGCAGCCGCAGGCGCGGTGTTTGCAACTCGATCATCAGTGCCCTCCCTGGCGGCACACTGCGTACTTACTGTTCGCCTGAGCAGCCCTCGCTCCAGCGGCACAGCAGTGTTGAATGGAGTCCGTCCTCTCTCGCACTCCGAGCTTGGAAAAGTGTTCTATGGCGGGAGTATCGCACAATCCACCGTACATGGATTATGAAGGCGCCCCGCTGCAACGCAATGGTTTTGCACGTTTCGAGCAGCCCCCTGGCGCTCCCTTCGCTACGGGGGAATTCCTCCACCGCCAGGTCATCATTATAGATCTCACTGCGCTGTTGTTCGAATTTTGGCAGCTCATAGGCGGCGTCGCGTCAGCGGGACATCCGCTGGGCCTGCTGCCTCAGCACTTCGAACTCTTCCGCACTGACTTCATTGCGCTCGGCATCGAGGATCTGTCCGCCGATGGCGGCGATGGCTTGGGTGATGCGAATCAGGGTTTCGGGGTTGCGCGCCACGCTGCGCTTGTTGATGAAGTGAATCAGAATCGAGACACCGGCAACGGTAGGCTGGTCATCGCCTTCATGTATGGGCGGCAGCGTGCCTGGCGGCTGAGAGTTGGCAATGGTGAGTTTGTAGCCCGCCTGAGAGTCGCGGATGGTGTAGACGCCGAGCTTGGCGTCGTAATTGGCGTTGTGCTCCTTGAGCAGGCGAGAGAGGCGGCGGTTGGTGTCCAGCCCCGGCCACTCGAGGATGACGAACAGACACTGCTTGATCTCTTTTGTTGCCACGACCTGAAAACGGCGCATCGGCTCGGGATCCGGCGCAGGCTTCTTCTCCGGCATGGTGGGTGGCGGCGCGCTGGCCGCAGGTGGCGTATCGGCGGTCTTGAGTTGATTCGCCTTTTGCAGCCCGTCGCGCTGACGCCGTGTCTTGATGAATGCCACTAGACACAGCAGAGCCAGCACGAGTGCCACCCCTGCAACGACCAATACCAATATGACCGGATCCATCCTGCGTTCCTCGACCTTCACTGGCCCACGCGAGTTTCGCCCTTGTCACCTCAATGCACCTGACGGACAAAAGACGTGTAGCCACTTTGATTTTGGAACGAGATTACGCCGTTTTTCTGCTCATTGCACAACGTCTTCTCAACGCTGAACGGTACTTAGCCTCAAGACATGGCAGTGCCAGTCGCGCTCGCCACGCAGCTCTTCACTCTAACAGCCAACCGGGCATTTTTAGCGTTGAAGCATTTCTATGGCGGCGCGGCCCGGAAAACACCATGCTAGAAGTACCCAAAAACCGAAGAGGAGATCTGCCATCCAGAAGTGACACTGGCCGACAGTGAGCCGGACTGTCATGCCATGGAATGACGTGAAGGCCAGTGTTGTTGGTGCCGTCAACTCAGGAGAGCTGCCCCGATGGTACGACTCGACAAGAAAGCCAAGCGGCTGTACGTACTGGATACCAACGTCCTGCTGCATGACCCCGCTGCCCTGTATCAATTCGAGGAACACGAGGTGGTCATCCCCATGACCGTGCTCGAGGAACTCGACAAACTCAAGAACGGCCTGCGCGAGATCGCCCGCACCGCCCGCCAGGTCAGCCGCACTCTTTCGGACCTCACCCACCAAGTCACCTTCGACGAAATTCAGCAAGGCATACCGATCCCCCGCGCCGGCGGGTCGACCCTCGGCAAGCTCCGGTTTCTCTGCTATCCGGAACTCAAGCCGCTGGAAAACCTGGAGGAAAGCCCCGACAACGTACTCCTGGCGGAAACCTGCCGGCTACGCGACGAGCGTCACGACGCCTCGGTCATTCTGGTCACCAAGGACATCAACCTGCGGGTAAAGGCAGCCGCCCTGCACGTTCCTGTGGAGGACTACCTGACCGATCGCGCTTTCAGCGACAGCGATGTCATGCTCGAAGGGGTACGCATCTATCCCGACGGGGAAAGCAGCAACGGCCCCTGGGATCTGCTGGACGTCAATGTCGAGGTGGAACGCGTCGACCACCACCACTTCTATCGCCTGGAGGGCAAGATACCCAACGATTGGCACCTGGGCATGCTGGTTTCCGACAGCGAGAACGGGGCGAGTTTCGAGGCCATCGTTCGCGAGCTCACTCCCAGCCAGGCCCGGCTGCAGCTACTGACCAATTACCGGCACAAGGAGGGCGTTTGGGGCGTTCATGCCCACGACAGTCGCCAGAACTTCGCTCTCAACCTGCTGATGGACGACGACATCGACCTGGTCACCATCGCCGGCAGCGCCGGTACCGGCAAGACCTTCATGACGCTGGCGGCGGCATTTCAGCAAACGCTCGATGCCAAGCGTTTCGAACGCATCGTGTTCACCCGGGCACCGATTTCGATGAGCGAGGACATCGGCTTTCTGCCCGGCACCGAAGAGGAGAAGATGTCACCGTGGATGGGGGCCTTCCACGACAACATGGACAACCTGCTGCGCGACGAACATGACGGCAGTACCAGCTGGAGTCAGGACGCCACACGCAGCCTGATCGGCTCCCGGGTGCAGATTCGCGCCCCCGGGTTCATGCGTGGGCGCACCCTGAACGACACCTTCCTGATCATCGACGAGGCACAGAACTTCACCCCCAAGCAGCTCAAGACCCTGCTCACCCGCGCCGGAAGAAATACCAAGATCGTTTGCCTGGGCAATGTCGGCCAGATCGACACCCCCTATCTCACCGCCAACACGTGCGGCATGGCAGCGGTGGTGCAGCGTTTCAGCAACTGGCCCCATGCCGGCCATGTGACACTGCGTAGCGTGGAGCGCTCGCGCCTGGCCTTGGCCGGTGAAGAGTTGCTCTAGAACCGACCCTGACTTGGGAAACCGCATGCAGCCACCCGGGCCGAAGATATTCGCCCCGGGTGGTGGCTTCCCCGCCTACCGCCACTCAGCCATGTATCTGGCCCAGCCAGAGCCCCATCAGCAGTACCACCGCCACTGCCACCATGAGCGGCACGGCCAGGCGCCGAAAGTACAGCTCGAAGCGGGTCAATTCGCTCACCGCCGCGGTGAATCGTGCCTCCCATTCCAGCAGGCGTTCGCGCAGCCGCACGGCACGTCGCTCCCAGGCGTCACCGACGCCGTGCACCACGTTAAGTAGCTTGGTTGCCAGGCGCGCATACCACCACCAGAGGTCGCCCGGCAGCAGGCGCCGGGCGGCTCGCCACTCGCGCGTCACCCACCGCGAAGCGAGCAGCACCAGGCCTGCCAACCCCACGCCCAGCATGGCGGGCCACAGCAAACCCAGCCACTCCGTCAGCGGCGGCCACAGGGGCGTTTCCCCGACGAACGGCATCCACAGCGGCACGCTCACCGCGGCGGCGATGCAGCCAAGCCAGGCCAGCGGCATGGGCGCGTACCAGGGAATTCGGTAGGTGCCACGTTCACACCACTGTCGCCACAGAGCGCGACACATCAGTAAGGTAGTTCCCACTGCGGCTACGCTAAGCCAGGTGACCAAGGCTTCATGGCCGGCGTCGTAGAGCAGCGCTTTGAACGACCACTTGGTGGCCAAGCCGGATGTCATGGCCCCGGCCAACGACAGCGCCGGCAGCACGAGCAGTAGCCAAAGCAACCAGGCCGGCAACCTCGGCGGGTGCTCGCTGATGCCGACCCCGAGGAAAAGAGCGCCCTTGGTCAACCCATGGTGAACGGCGAACAGGGTGATGACCGTCAGTAACACCGGCCACAGAGGGGGAGCCACCATGCCGACCCCGAACAGCGTGGCGATCATGCCCAACTGGCTGACGCTGGAGTAGGCCAGCACCGCCTTGGGGTGACGCTGTACGACCCCATAGAGGGCCGCTGCCAGGGCCCCGGACAAGCCCAGAACGATGACGACCCTCCCCAGCGGCTCGAGCCCCTCGGCCCCCAGCGGCAGGGTACTGATCCAGCCGATCAGGCCGGCCTTGACCATGACCCCGCTGAGCACGGCACTGGCCGGCGTAGGGGCTACCGGGTGCGCCAGCGGCAGCCACACGTGAAGCCCGATGACCCCGGCCTTGACGCCGAAACCCAGCCACAGCAGCGCCGCCATCCAGGCGCCCTGCTCGGCCGTGGCGAGGCCGGCCCGCAGTTCGGTCAGCGTGAGCACCTGTACCGTTCCCGCCGACCACAGCAGACCGCCGAGAATCATCCCTTCACCGAGTACGGCCATGATCAGGTAGGCACGCCCGCCCAGGTGCGCATCGCGATGGCCGGCATGCACCACCAGGCCATAGGCGGCGAAAGTCATCACGGCAAAGCCCATGTAGAAGCTGGGAATGTCCTCGGCCAGCAGCAGCAGCAGGTTGCCGGCCAGGGTCAGCGGCCACAGCAGGGCGAACCCCAGCAGGCGACGGAAGGCGTCGACATCACCGGATTCGGCGGCCTGCTGCTCGCTGACCAGATACCCCCGGGCATAGAGACCGGCCAGAGCCCACAGCATGGCGCTGAACAACAGCCAGGGGCGGCGAACGTCCTCGAGCTGCCACCGCGCCCCCAGCAGCCAACCCTCCATCACCAGCAAGGCCTCTCCCGGCCACAGGGCCAGCAACAAGGCGGGTATGGGCGCCGAGACCCACCACCCATCGAGCAGCACGGGGCGTCGCCCGGGACGTTTCAGCCCCCCCTGTTCCATCGCCAACCACAGCAGCGTGCGCAGCATCAGCAGCAGCGGCCACAGCAGCGCCAGTACCAGCAGCAGCGGCGCCATCATGGCAGGTACTCCTCGGCGGTGACGAAGGTGGCCAGGTCCAGCGGACTGAAGGGCACCCCCGCCAGCAGGCCGACCATGACGCTGAACACGGCCGTGGCAACCGCCGGCCACAACAGCCAGCCACTGGTTTCGAAACGCCCCAGGCGGCGCTCGTCCGGCCACTCGCCAACGCCATGAGCCGGCCCGGGGCGGAACCACAGGCGATAGAGAATGGGCAGAAAATAGGCGGCATTGAGCAGGCTGCTGACCACCAGCACGGCGATTACCCAGGGCATGTTGGCCTGCACGGCCCCCATGCCCAGATACCACTTGCTGATGAAGCCGGCCACGGGCGGCAGCCCGATCATGCCCAGCGCCCCCACGGTGAAGGCGACGCTGGTCAGCGGCATGCGCCGCCCTGCCCCGTTGAGTTCGTCGATGCGGTGAATGCCGAGCTCCTCGGCATAGTTGCCGGCACAATAGAACAGGGTGACCTTCATCAGCCCCTGGTGCATCAGATGAACGAGCCCCGCCACCGTACCGAAGGGGCCGAACAGGCTGATGCCCAGCACGATGTAGGACACCTGACTGATGGTGGAATACGCCAGCCGCGGCTTGAGTTCCTGCTGTGCTAGCGCGCGTATCGAACCATACAGAATGGTGATGGTGGCGATCACCGCCAGCAGCGTGAGCAAACCAAGCTCATAGGTCAGCGAAATGCCGTAGACGTCGTATACCAGCCTTACGATGCCGAAGGCCCCCGCCTTCACCACTGCCACCGCATGCAGCAGCGCACTCACCGGCGCCGGCGCCACCATGGCCCGCGGCAACCAGCCATGCAGCGGCACCAGCGCAGCCTTGACCCCCAGCCCTACGAGCAAAATCAGGAACAGCACCGTCAGCAGGCCATGCGCATCGGGGCCGAGATCGGCCAGCATCTCGCGTTCGCCGAAGGTGACGTCTCCCACCATGACGTGCAGCGCCACCACGCCCAGCAGCAGCATCAAGCCCCCGGTCAGGGTGTAGCGCAGGTAGGTGGTGCCGGCATCCAATGCCTTGGTATGCCCCCGGTGCACCACCAAGGGATAAGTGGAGAGCGTCAGCAGCTCGTAGAAAAGCAGGAAGGTGAACAGATTGCCGGCCAGGGCGATGCCGACGGTACTGGCCACGCACAGACTGAAGAAGCCGAAGAAACGCTTGCGGTTGGGCGAATCCTCCAGGTAACCGATGGCATACACGGTGGTGGCCAGCCACAACAGCGAGGAGAGACCGGCAAACATCAGGCCCAGCGCGTCCACCTGCAGCAGGAAAGTCACGCCCTGTACCACGGTGAAGCTGAAATGAAAGCTTTCCCCCTGGTAGAGCCCCCACACCATCAGGGCCACCAACAGCACCTTCAGCAACGCGGCGCCCAGGTTGAGGATGGTACGCGCCCCCCAGGCACGCTCGGGCAGCGCAAATATCAGCGGCACCACCAGCAGCGAGGTGGCCAGCGTCACCAGCGGCAGCCAGGCGTGACTCATGGACCACCTCCCGCTGGGCGCAGCAGCGACAGCGGCCATTCCGCCACCAGCCCCAGCAGCAGCGACGAGAGCGCCAGTAGCAGCGCGAAAAGCTCCATGCTCCACGGCACCCGGCGATAGTCGAGCGGTTCGGCATCCTCGACGAAGGAGTAGCGAAACACCCGAAACACATAGGCGCCACTCAGCAACGTCCCCAGTGCCAGGGCCGCCATCCAGGGCCAGTAACCCGCCTCGAGCGAGGCGTGCAGCAGCAGCCACTTGGCGGTGAAGCCGGCGCTAGGGGGCAGCCCGATCAAGCTGATGGCGGCAATACCGAAGCTGAGCAGGGAGAGCGGCATGCGCCGGCTGGCACCGGCGAGGCCTTGCACGTGAGACTCTCCGGTGGAGAAGATCAGATTGCCTACGGCCAGGAACATACCGGCCTTGGCCAAGCTGTGGGCCGCCAGCTGCAGCCAGGTGCCCTCCCAGGCCACCTCCACCACGGACGGCTCCGACCCGATCAGCAGCGAGAAGCCCAGCAGTAGGTAGCCGAGCTGCGACACCGTGGACCAGGCCACCACATCCTTGAGCTTGACGGCTCGCCACGCCAGAAGACCGCCCCAGACCACGGCCGAGGCGCCCATGCCACCTACCAGCCAGGCAGCGATTCGTGCGTTGGGTACCAGTACCAGCCACAGCTGCAGCGCGATGAAGAACGAGCCCTTGACCACCAGCGCGGCGTGCAGGGCGCTCACCGGCGTCCACGCCGAACCATGCACCGGCGCCAGCCAGGCGTGCAGCGGGAAAGCCGCAGCCTTGAGCAGTAGGCCCGAACTGAGAAGCGCCACCGCCACCCACAGCACGATTCCCGGTTCGGCGGCTTGCGCCAGGCCTGCCAGGTCGAGTCGTGCCCAGGCACCCAGCAGCAGCGATACCCCGAGCAAGAAAGCCAGCGATCCCACCAGCGCGAGGAGCAGGTAGCGCATACCGGCAGCCAGGGCATCCACCCGGCCGGGCAGCAGCATGAGGCCCACTGCGGCAAGCCCCATCAGTTCGAGGCCCACATACAGCGAGAGAAAATCGCCGGCCAACCAGATCAGCGACAGGCTGGACAGCAGCAGGCCTTGCAGCGGCCATAGCCACACCTGGCCGCCGTGTCTGCCGATTTCCGCGCGAAGGTAGGCCGGCGCATAGGCGGCACTGGCCAGGGAGACGACCTGGGTGAGCAGCAAAAGCAGTAACGTCAGGCCATTGGCACGCCAATGCAGCGTCAGGGCTCCCAGCTCGATGAGCCACGCTTGCCCGCCCGCGGCGAGAACCTGGTGTGCCAATAGCGCTAGCGTCGCTATCGGTAGCAGAGAGAGCAACGCCACCGGCCAGCTGTGTTGCGGCCGCCATAGCGCCGCCAGCACACCCATCACCAGGGGGGCGGCGAGCAACGACAGAACGGCGCCCAAGTCGCCGGATTCAGAGGAAGCAGGTATCAGAAGACCCAGCCTTTCGATCATCCGCTACCCTGCTCTGCGAGGTTAACGGATGCACCACGGCTGGCATCGAGGCCGTTGAGACGGCGGATCAGCAGCGACCCCAGGGCCGTACCCAGCAAGGCCACCACGAGTCCGGTAATCACCAGGCCATGCCCGGCAGCGGGCGTGGTGTCGCGTACCAGCGCCATCAGAATGAGGAAAATCCCGGTGCCAATCACATTGAATGCCAGGAGCCGGCGCAGCAGATGGCGATGCAGTGCAAACGCCCATAGCCCGAGGAAAATCAGGCCCAACCCACCCAGTCGCTGCGGGCCAGGCACCTGGCCGAAGTCAGCCAATGCCATGACCAGCATGATCACCACTGCCACTGCCGGCAGCAGCCGCAGCAGCCCTCGCCGCCAGGTGAGCGGTAGCGGGTCGCGCCAGCGCGAAAGCCGCCCTCTGGGCTCGACGGCACCGGGCCTGACGCCCAAGCTATAGAAAAGAAAGGAACCGGTGAGCGCCGCGCCAAACACCACTTCCAGCAGTGCTAGCCACAAGAAACCTTGGCTGAGCCAGGTGAGCGCCACGCCCAGTGCAAATGCCACGAACCAGGAGCAAGCTCGCACCAACTGGCGGTCTACCAGCGCCAGCGCAGCCAGCGCCACTACAGTCAATGCGAGCAGGACATCCAGGAACGGCGGCATGGCCCTGACTCAGTGATGCCGCCGGTTGACCACCTTCTCGATCAATTCCTCGGCTTCGTCACCGGAGCCTTTCTCGAGCATGTCGACAGCTTCATGGTAGTCGCAAAGATAGTGCTTGCAGGAAGCGCAGTGCACCTCATCGGTGGGATTGCGCACCTGATTGACGCGGTAGAGGTGGCTGCCACAAGACGGGCAAGCCTTCGGGAGGCGAATCTCCTCGGACGTATCGGGCATCATCACATTCTCCTTGTGTTGAGTATCCGGTGGTTTGACAACATTCAGCCGCAGGCATTCATTTCAATACCTTGGGACTCATCCTGCCTGACTTCAACCCCTGAAGGACAAATCCAGGCAGGTGGCCACATAGCGGTGGCCACTTCCCCTAAGCCTGTCAGAGTCCGAGCTTGTCTGCCACGTAGTCGGCATCCTTGTCGCCGCGGCCCGAAAGGTTGATCAGGATGTGCTGATCCTTGGGTAGCGTAGCAGCGATGCGTATTGCCCAGGCGACGGCATGGGCGCTCTCCAGTGCCGGTATGATCCCCTCGACGCGCGATAGCGTGAGGAAGGCATCGAGGCATTCGGCATCCGTGGCCGTCTCGTAGTCGACCCGGCCCTGCTCCTTGAGATAGCTGTGCTGCGGCCCGACCCCAGGATAGTCGAGCCCCGAGGCGATGGAGTGCACCGGCATGGGGTTACCCTGTTCGTCTTCCAGCACGTAGCAGGCCATGCCGTGAATCTCGCCGGGCTTGCCGAGAGTCAGGGTGGCGGAATGGCGCTGGGTATCGAGGCCCTCGCCGGCGGGCTCCACGCCCACCAGATGCACCGAGTCGTCATCGAGGAAGGCGGTGAACATGCCGATGGCGTTGGAGCCACCGCCGACACAGGCGGTGACATGATCGGGCAGGCGGCCGTGACGCTCGAGGAATTGCTGGCGCGCCTCGCGACCGATGATCGACTGGAAGTCCCGCACCATCTTCGGGAAGGGGTGTGGCCCCACCACCGAGCCGATGGCGTACAGGAAATTCTGCGGGTCCTTGAGGTACTCTTCGAAGGCGCTGTCGACGGCATCCTTGAGCGTCGCCGTGCCACGGGTGACGGCCACCAGCTTGCAGCCCAGGATCTTCATCTTGGTGACGTTGGGATGCTCTTTCTCGATGTCCACCTGGCCCATGTGGATCTCGCAGGGAATCCCCACCAGGGCACAGGCAGTCGCCAGCGCCACGCCGTGCTGACCGGCGCCGGTCTCGGCGATGACCTTGGTCTTGCCCATGAACTTGGCCAGCAGGGCCTCGCCCAGGCAGTGGTTGATCTTGTGCGCGCCGGTGTGGTTCAAGTCCTCGCGCTTGAGATGGATCTGCGCCCCGCCAAGCTTCTCGGAGAGTCGCCGGGCATGGAATATCGGGCTGGGGCGGCCGACATAGTCGGTAAAAAGCTCGGCCAGCTCCTGCTGGAAGTCATCGCGCAGGCGAATCTCTTCATAGGCGGCATCGATCTCGTCCATCACCTGCTTGAGTTCCGGCGGTATGAACTGGCCACCGAACTGACCGAAGAAGCCCTGGGCGTCGGGCAGATTGGCAAAGCGGGATGTGCTCATGGGCGATCCTGAAAGGGTTAAGCGAGTAGCGAACAAGGTATTGGATCATCTTGCCCAGCCGCCCGCGCCCTGTCGAGACAGACCTTGGCCGAGAGAGGGTTTCAGGCGGCCACAACGAGCCCAATGTTGAGCAGGGTCAAGCTTCCCAGGAGAAGTGCCACATTGAGCCCCATGAGCGGCAGCAGCGGTGCCATCTCGCCCTGCTCCACCTCGGGTGGCAGCTGCCACAGGCCGCGAATCAGCCACACCAGGGCCGGAAGCGCCAGCCACATCAGCCAGGCCGAGGCAGGCAGCGCGCCCCCCAGCCACGCCAGCGGCACCACGGCAAAAGCAGCCGCCAGCATGACGGCCACCAGCCGGGCGGCCCGACGCGGCCCCAGGCGAATCGCCAGGTGATCGCGCCCTACCCGTCGGTCGGCCTCGATATCGGGCAGCTGATTGATCAACAGCAGTGCGCTGACCGTCAGGGTGGGTATCAGCGCCACGGCGACGACCGTGGCGGAAAGCGTGCCGGTCAGCGCCTGATAGGCGCCCAGCACCATCAGCAGGCCGAAGCCCACGCCTGGCGCCAGCAGGCAAAGCCAGGGGCGTCGGGTCAGCCATCCGGTATAGGCCACTACCAGAACGATCCCCACCAGACCATAGAGGAGCATCACGGGCCCCGCCCGCCACAAAAACCAGAGGCCTATCGCCACCACGCCGGCCAGGCACCCGAATGCTGCCTTGCGTACCGCACCGGCGGCTTCGGGACTGTCGGGCAAGGCCCCGCTGCCGCCGGAGAACGGTGTGCGCTCGGTAAGCTCATCCAGCCCGGAGTGGAAATCGTGGTGTTCATTGAACAGGTTGACCGCGGCATGAGCCAGCAGAGCACCGAGCAGCACCAACAGGGCATCGAGCGTAGCGAATGCGTGGCCGTCGGCCCAGGCGGCGGTTATCGCCAGGCCAGCGCACAGGGGGGCCAGTACCAGGAAATTCGGCCGACTGCTGCGCAGGCAGGTACGCGCCTGCGCGCTCGGCGTAACCATGCCGTTCATCGATCGATCAGCCTAGGCGAGCATTGAGCCAGGTGGCGATGTCACCGACCTGCTGGGGGCATACCGCATGTGCCATGGGATAGCTTTGATAGTGCACCGGGTAGCCCAGGCTTTGCAGACGCTGCTGAGCGGCCTTGCCCAGCGCTTCCGGCACCACCGGATCGAAGGTGCCGTGGTGAATTTCGACGGGCAACTCGCGATTGGCCTCGCTCAGTTCGATGGTCTCGGCAGTGGCGAAATAGGTCGACATGGCCAGCAGCCCGCCCAGCGGAGCGGCAAAGGAGAGTGCCGCCTGGTAGGCGACGGCGCCGCCCTGGGAGAAACCGGCCAGAATGATGCGGCGACTGTCGATGCCATGATCGATCTGCTCCTGAACGAGCTCCTGGATGCGCTCCGCCGAGGCGACCAGCTGGCGGGTATCGACGCGGCGATCGAGGCTCATCTCGTAGATGTCGTACCACGCCGGCATCACCATGCCACCGTTGATGGTCACCGGCAGCCGCGGCGCGTTAGGCAGAATGAAGCGTACGTCGAGCCCGGACGTCAGCGGCAGTGCCGGCACCAGGGGTTCGAAATCTCGACCGTCGGCGCCCAGGCCATGAAGTATGAAGACGCAAGCATCGGCCGGACGGCCGCTCTTGGGCTCGATGATCAGTTCGCCGGGGTGGCTCATGGCTGGCTTCCTTCGTCGCAGTCTGTACCAAGCCGACACCCTACCGTAATCGCATGATCACGGCGAGAGTCTGACGCATCAGAATGCCCAGACCAGCGGAATCAGCACCAGAGCGACGACAGCGGTCAACAGGTTGAGCATGCCGCCCACCCGAAGGAAATCACCGAACCGGTAACCACCGGGGCCGTGCACCATGAGATTGGTCTGATAACCGATGGGCGTGAGGAAACTGGCCGAGGCGGCGAACATCACCGCCACCACGAAGGGCATGGGATTGACGCCAAGACTCTCGGCGCTGGCCATGACTACGGGAAAGGTAATCACCGCAGCGGCGTTATTGGTGACCAGCTCGGTCAGCAGTGCCACCAGCAGGTAGCTGCCTATCAGCAGCAGCCAGGGGTTGCCGTCGGCCAGGCCCAGCGCCAACCCCGCCAGGGTGGCTGCCGCGCCCGAACTCTCCAGCGCCGCACCCAACCCGAAAGAGGCGGCAATGGTGAGCAGTACCTGGGTATCCAGGCCGCGCTTGGCCGCCCCTACCGAGCAGCAGCCAGTGACGAGCACCAGCACCGCTCCCAGCATGGCGGCATTCATCATGCTCATCACGCCGAAGGTGGCAAGCGCCACCACCCCCGCCAGGATGCTCCAGGCCAGCCAGGCTTTCTCATGCTTGGGCCGAGCCGCGCCGTTGAGCTGACTGATCAGCAGGAAGTCGCGCGACTGGCGGTGACGCTCGATGAAAGGCGGGCGCGCCTCGAGGAGCAGCACATCGGCCGGTTGCAGGCGTACCTGGCCGAGATTGCCTGCCACCCGCTCACCGCCTCGACACACCGCCAGCACGGCGGCGCCATACAGGGTGCGGAAATGGCCGTCGCGAATGCGTTTGCCGACGAACTGGCACTGGTCGGACACCACCGCTTCAACCAGGCGGCGTTCCTTGAAATCCTTCTCCAGGCTGGATTCGCCATGTCGCGACGGTACCAGGCCGCGAATCTGTTGCAGCTCCACGGCGCCGTCGGAGGTGCCGGCAAAGACCAACCTGTCGCCCGCCTTGAGGCGCTCGCCCGGCCCCACTACGCTGACCACGTTGCCGCCACGCTCGATCTCCACCAGAAACAGCTCGCGCAGGTGGCGCAGCCCCGCCTCCTCCACGCTGCGGTCGACCAGCGGCCCTTCCGGGTCGACTTCCATCTCGATGGTGAACTCACGGGGATTCTCGAACGCCGAGGCCGTACCACGACGAGCCGGCAGCAGACGCGGAGCGATGAATATCAGGTAGAGCGCACCGATCACGGCCACCGGCAGCCCCACCCAGGCAAGATCGAACAGCCCCATCGCCAGCCCCGGGTGGCGCTCCACCAGCAGGCCGTGCACCACAAGATTGGTGCTGGTGCCGATCAGCGTGACGGTACCGCCTAGAATCGAGGCAAAGCTCAGCGGCATCAGCAGACGGTGCGCCGGTAGCTTCAGGCGCCGGCTCCAGCTGAGTACCGCCGGAATGTAGGTGGCAACGACCGGGGTGTTGTTGAGAAAGCCGCTGAGCGATGCCACCGGGATGACCAGACGAGCCAGAGCGGCGCGTTCGCTGCCAGGCCTGCCGAGCACATGGCGAATGATCAGATCGATACCGCCGGTTTCGCGAATGCTTGCCACCAGCACGTACATGAAGGCCACGGTAAACAGACCGGTGCTCGAGAAGCCGCCCAGCGCCTGGGCCGGGTCGATGACACCGAGGGTAAGCAGCAGAATCACCGCGCCCAGCAAGACGATGTCGGGGCCGAGACGGGAAAAGGCCATCAGAGGAAAGACGGCGAGGACGACGGCGAGGGATATCCAAGCATCCAGCGACATTAGGTGATTCCGTACACAGGGCGTAGGAAGCCATTGTGAACGCACCGACATATTCTAAAAAGTTCTTTTTAGAAATTCTCTAATGCCAAAAAGCTATTATATGAGGAGCCGTACATACCAAACGGACAAACCAAAAAGGCCCGCTTTCGCGGGCCTTCTCTGCCACCGAAGTGGCACATCAGTTCATGGTAAGCCGAAGCTTAGCCGATGACCTTGATGTTGGAAGCCTGGAGGCCTTTCTTGCCCTGAGTGACGTCGAAGGAAACCTTCTGGCCGTCCTGCAGAGTCTTGAAGCCGTCAGCTTGGATCTCGGAGAAGTGAGCGAACAGGTCGTCACCGTTGTCGTCCGGAGAAATGAAGCCGAAGCCCTTGGTGTCGTTGAACCACTTGACAGTACCGGTAGCCATTATCGTAATTCCTCTAATAGCATTGATTTGCCGGGAAATACCCGAGTAGCAGTGGGTAAAACAAGAAACTTTTCACCGGGAAATCGACGCCATGAGCGTTACGATGACCACTTGCGATGTTCGACTTGCTAACCAACTGCACGCAGTTTGCGCTCTTCACGCATCCACGTCAAATACTATTTTGCGTGGATGACAGTAATCCTACCGCGACTCGAGAATCCAAGCAGCAGCTTTTTCCGCGATCATCAGAGTCGGCGAATTGGTGTTGCCGCTGGTGATGGTCGGCATGATGCTGGCGTCGACTACACGCAGTCCTGCTACGCCGCGCACGCGTAAGCGAGCGTCTACCACTGCCAGGGGGTCGTCATCGCGTCCCATCTTGGCGGTGCCCACCGGGTGGAAGATAGTGGTGCCGATGTCGCCGGCCAGCCGCGCCAGATCTTCGTCGCTCTGGTACTCCAGGCCCGGCTTGACCTCTTCGGGCCGATACTTGGCAAAGGCAGGCTGCTCGGCGATGCGTCGCGTGACCCGCAGCGAATCCGCCGCCACCTTGCGATCCTCCGCGGTACTCAGGTAGTTGGGCGCAATCGCCGGGGCCTGGCGCGGGTCGCGGCTCTTGATGCGCACGCTGCCGCGACTGGTTGGGTTGAGGTTGCACACGCTGGCGGTGATCGCCGGGAAGTCGTGCAGCGGCTGGCCGAAGGCCTCGAGGCTCAGCGGCTGAACGTGATATTCGATGTTGGGGTGCTCATACTCGTCGCTGCTGCGGGTGAAGGCGCAGAGCTGCGAAGGCGCCATGCTCATGGGCCCGGTACGGCGCAGCAGGTATTCCATGCCGATCTTTGCCTTGCCCAGCCAGGAGCCGGCCAGGGTATTGAGAGTCTTGGCGCCGGAGACCTTGTACACGGAACGGATCTGCAGGTGGTCCTGCAGGTTCTCCCCTACCCCGGGCAGCTCATGAACGAGCGGAATGCCGTGCTCGGCCAGCAGCCCGGCCGGCCCGATACCGGAGAGCTGCAGCAGCTGCGGCGAGCCGATGGCGCCGGCGGCCAGGATCACCTCCCGTTTCGCCTTTACCCGACTGACCGTGCCGCTGCGCTCGAGCTCGACGCCGCATGCACGAGGCCGGCCACCACCCTCTTCATCGAACAACAGGCGATGCACCTGGGTGGAGTGCCACAGGGTAAAGTTGCTGCGCTTGGCGCATGCCGGGCGCAGGAAGGCCTTGGCTGCGTTCCAGCGCCAGCCGTCGCGCTGATTGACTTCGAAATAGTCGACGCCTTCGTTGTCGCCCCGGTTGAAGTCACTGGTACGCGGTATGCCTGCCTGCACCGCCGCTTCGGCGAAGTCGTCGAGTATCTCCCACTTGAGCCGCTGCTTCTCGACCCGCCATTCGCCGCCGTGGCCGTGGTAGTCGCGGTGAGCAGCGTCAGCGTTACCGCCTTCGTCCAGCCGATGGTGATCTTCGTGTTTCATGAAGTCCGGCAGGCAGTTCTCCCAGCGCCAGGCATCGTCGTTCACCATTTCGGCCCAGCCGTCGTAGTCACGGGCCTGGCCACGCAGGTATAGCATCCCGTTGATGCTGGAACAGCCCCCCAGGGTCTTGCCGCGGGGGTAAATCAGCGCACGCCCGTTGAGGCCCGGATCGGGCTCGGTCTTGAAACACCAGTCGGTGCGCGGGTTGTTGATGCAGTAGAGATAGCCCACCGGAATGTGCACCCAGTGGTAGTTGTCACGGCCGCCCGCCTCGATCAGCAGCACCCGGTTGGCCGGGTCGGCGCTCAGGCGGTTGGCCAGCAGGCAGCCGGCCGTACCGGCGCCCACCACGATGTAGTCGAATTCCTGCTCTGCCATGGGGCTCTCTCCCGTCCCACTCATTTATGGGTTGGCATGGCGAACTCGGCACCCGCATTGATGGAGTCCGACCAGCGCTGCATGATCGACTTCTGCTTGGTATAGAAGCGTACGCCCTCTTCGCCGTAAGCGTGGGTGTCACCGAACAGCGAACGCTTCCAGCCGCCGAAGCCGTGCCAGGCCATGGGCACCGGGATCGGCACGTTGATGCCGACCATGCCGACCTGAATACGACGACCGAACTCGCGGGCCACGCTGCCGCTTTCGGTGAAGCAGCTCACCCCGTTGCCGAACTCGTGGTCGTTGATCAGCTGGATGGCGGTGGCGATATCGGGCACCCGCACGCAGGCCAGCACCGGGCCGAAGATCTCTTCCTTATAGATGGTCATCTCAGGCGTGACGTTGTCGAACAGCGACCCGCCCATCCAGAAGCCCTCGCTGCAGCCGTCACCGGTGCCGCCGGCATCGAACTCACGGCCGTCGACGACCAGCTCGGCCCCTTCGGCCACGCCCTTGTCGATATAGCCGGTAATACGCTGGTGCGCCTGGGCGGTGACGATGGGGCCCATCTCGGCGTCGAGCTCGAGGCCGTTCTTGACCTTAAGCGCCCGGGCGCGCTCGGCCAGGCGCGGCACGATCTTGTCGCCCACGTCGCCCACCAGCACCGCCACGCTGATCGCCATGCAGCGCTCGCCGGCGGAGCCGTAGGCGGCACCGATCAGAGCATCGACGGTCTTGTCCAGATCGGCGTCGGGCATCACCACCATATGGTTCTTGGCCCCGCCCAGGGCCTGCACGCGCTTGCCGTGGTGCGCGCCGTTCTCGTAGATGAGGTTGGCGATGGGGGTGGAGCCGACGAAAGAGAGCGCCTGCACGTCGGTGTGCTCGATCAGCGCTTCGACGGACTCCTTGTCACCCTGCACCACGTTGAATACGCCATCGGGCAGCCCGGCCTGCTTGAGCAGATCGGCGATCAGCAGCGAAGCGCTGGGATCGGTGGGGCTCGGCTTCAGGATGAAGGTGTTGCCGGCGGCGATGGCCACGGGGAACATCCACATCGGCACCATGACCGGGAAGTTGAACGGCGTGATACCGGCTACGACCCCCAGCGGCTGACGCACGGTCCAGTTGTCGATACCGTTGCTCACCTGTTCGGTGAAGTCGCCCTTGAGCAGCTGCGGAATGCCGCAGGCGAACTCGACGATGTCGATGCCGCGAGCCACTTCACCCTGAGCGTCGGTGAAGACCTTGCCGTGCTCCAGAGTGATGGCGCGAGCCAGCTCGTCCCTGTGCGCATTGAGCAGCTCGAGGAACTTGAACAGCACCCGCGCGCGACGAATGGGCGGCGTATCGGCCCAGGCCGGGAAGGCGGCCTTGGCGGCGGCAACGGCGGTATCGACGTCGGCGCGAGAGGCCAGCGCCACCTTGCCCGAGACCTGCCCCGTCGCCGGATTGAAGACGTCCTGTGAGCGGCCCGAATCGCCGGCCGTCATTTGCCCACCGATATAATGTGCGATCGTTTGCTGAGTCATGGGGTCTCCGTCTTGTGGTTGGCTGACATCTGTTGAGTGCTGCGTCATTCGTCGCTTTCAGCGAGCAGGCACAAAGCTGTGACTGACTAGCCTACCTTGTCGCCGACAAGGATCAATTGAGTAATTCAAAAGCCAGATATAAGCTGTCCTTATATCCTTGACGGCTCGTTACCATGCATGATCTAGCCACCCTGCGCGCCTTCGTTACCGTAGCCCGCGAAGGTAGCGTCTCACGCGCCGCCGAACGCCTGCATCTGACCCAGCCCGCCGTGAGCCTCAAGCTGAAGCATCTGCAGGAAGGGCTGGGGCTGACGCTGTTTCGCCGCCGCCCTCAGGGCCTTGCCCTGACTGCCGATGGCCACGCCCTGGTGCCGGCCGCCGAGCGGGCGCTGGCCGCCATGGCAGCCTTCGAGCAGAACGCCAGAGCCCTGCACAGCACGCTGCATGGCCGGCTGCGCATCGGTACCATCGTCGATCCCGAGTTCATCCGCCTGGGTGCCTTCCTGCACCGCCTGGTGGAGCGCGCGCCACAGCTCGAAACCGAGTTGCAGCACGGCATGAGCGGCAGCGTGCTGGAGTGGATTCGCCGCGAGGAACTCGATGTGGGCTTCTTCCTCGCGCCACCGGGAGAAGGCCCCGGGCCGGATGTAGCGGAGATTGCCCACCGCGAGCTGACCCACTTTCATTACCATGTCGTGGCTCCGCCCGGCTGGGGCAACCGTGTTGCCGGGTCCGATTGGAAAAGCCTGGCCGCCCTGCCCTGGATCGTCACCCCTGCGCTGTCGGCCCACTACCGCCTGCTGCATGGCGCCCTCGACCCGTTAGGCGTAACGCCCCACGCTGTGGCTCAGGTGGACCAGGAAGCCTGCATGCTGGACCTGGTACGCGCCGGCGTCGGCCTGAGCCTCGCCCGCGACGCCCTGGCCATGGCTGAGCGTCAGGAGCGCGGCCTGGTGGTGGTCGAAGGCGTGCGACTGCCCTGTGCGTTGTGCTTCGTGTGGCGGAGAGAGCGCAGCGAGGAACCCGCCATTGCCGCGGCGCTGGAGGTACTAAGCAGCGTGTGGGGTGTCGGTTAGCCAGCACCTGCCATCGGCAAATCAGTGTGAGTCGCTGATTCTTTACCGCCTCATGCCGGGATATAATGCGCGTCCCCAGCGCTACGCTCACACATCAGGTCATCATGTCCCGCGATGCTCTCTATACCGACTTGTCGGGTTACTACGATCTCATGTGTGCCGATATCGACTACCGGGCGCAAAGCCACTGCGTGCATCGGTTGCAGCAGCTGTTCGGCAACGGTGCTGCCCGGCACCTCGATCTCGCCTGCGGCACTGGCCCGCACGTCCGCCATTTTATCGATGCCGGCTATCAAAGCAGTGGGCTCGACATCAACCAGCCGATGCTGGACAGAGCGGCGGTGCGCTGCCCGGAAGCCCAGTTTTCCCTGCAGGACATGTGTGGCTTTGTGGTCGAGCAGCCGGCCGATCTGATCACCTGCTTCCTTTACTCCATCCATTACAGCGGCGGGCTGGCAAGGCTGAAGGCATGCATCGCCAGCGTGCATGAGGCGCTGGCTACTGGCGGAGTGCTCTGCTTCAACGCCGTGGACAAGCGCCGGATCGACAATAGGTCATTCGTCTCGCACACCGCCGAGCATGCGGGCGCCCTGTTCACCTTCAGCTCCGGTTGGCACTACCCGGGTGAAGGAGAGCAGCAGTGGTTGAAGCTGCGAATCGAGAAAACCGCCGCTGATCAAAGCCAGGTCTGGCACGACGAACATTCGATGGTGGCGGTGAGCTTTTCCGAGCTGAGCGAGCTGCTGGCGCCGTACTTCGAGGTGCATGTATTTGAGCATGACTACGACAAGCTCATCCCCTGGGACCAGGCTTCTGGGAATGCGATATTCGCCTGCGTGAAGATCTAACGGACGATTACGTCGCGCGGGCGCTCGCCAATATCGTTCCCCGTATGTATTGGCGATTAGCGCTCGCGCTGGCCTGACCAATCGGCCGCTACGGCTGCGTTACGCGCCCGCATTGTTGTCGAAGTGATGTTAGCGGCTTATCATGGGAACGTTCCCATTTCAGAGAAGCGCCATGCCCCGCCGCCCCACCATCATCGAGGTCGCCCTTGAAGCCGGCGCTTCCAAGACCAGTGTGTCGCGCTATTTCAGCGGCGAGCGCGAGAAGCTCTCACCGGCTCTGTGCGCGCGTATCGCCACGGCTGCCCTACGACTCGATTATCGCCCCAACCAGATGGCCCGGGGCCTAAAGGGCGGGCGCTCCCGCTTGGTCGGTATGCTGGTGGCGGACATCCGCAATCCCTTTTCTGTGGCCGTGATGCACGGCGTGGAGCGCGCCTGCCGTGAGCAGGGTCTTGCGCTGCTCGTGTGCAACACCGACAACGACCCTGAGCTCGAGCGCACGCATCTGGCTTTGATGACCTCCTACCAGGTGGAAGGGCTGATCATCAACGCTGCCGGCAGCCCCGACGCAGAGCTACAGGCGTTGACCGATCAGGGCATGCCGCTGGTGCTGCTCGACCGCGATCTGGGCAGCGTCCAAGCCGACCTGGTAGGGCTCGACAACGCACGGGCCATCGATCTGGCCCTCGACCACCTCGCCGAGCAGGGTTACGGCGAACTGCTCTACCTCAGCGAACCGACCGAGCTGGCCAGCCCGCGCCGAGAGCGCCTGGCGCGCTTTCACGATGGCCTGGCGGCTCGCCGCCTGACGGGCGAGGCTTACACGATGGGCGGCAACGACCAGGAGCTGCAGCGTGCCGTCGGCGACTTTCTCCGCCGACCGGCGAGAGTGCCGCGTGCCTTGCTGTGCGCCAACGGCGCCGTCACCCTGGCGGCCACCCGAGCGTTGCGGGCACTGGACGCGCGGCTCGGCGAAACGGGCCTGCTGGGAATCGATGAGCTCGACTGGTGCGAGCTGGTCGGCCCCGGGATCACCACCCTGGCGCAGCCCACCGAAGCGATCGGCCGGCAGGCCGTCACTTGCCTGCTGGCCAGGTTACCCAACCCAGCCGAAGCAAGGCCCCGGCAGCACCGGCTCGAACCCAGGCTGATGGCACGTGGCTCTACACGTCCCACAGGCTGAACTGCCGCACACCGTGTTCCAGGCTGACAAACCTTTCCCACTCCAATGGTAACGTTGCCAATAACAAGCGAGATCGCCATGAGTCACACCGCCACAAACCCAAGCCCCGAGATTCTCACCTACGGCGAGGCGATGGCCCTGTTCATCGCCGACGTTCCCGGCAACCTGGCGGAAGTGGAGCACTTCCAGCGGCGCATTGCCGGCGCCGATACCAACGTGGCGATCGGCCTGGCCCGCCTGGAGTTCCGAGTGGGCTGGCTGAGCCGCGTGGGCGCCGACAGTTTCGGCAGCTTCATTCGCCGGACCCTGGAAGCCGAAGGGCTGGACTGCCGCCACCTCGGCGTGGACGCCGCCCATGCCACCGGGATGATGTTCAAGGAGCGCGCCCTGGATGGCGCCGACCCGCGTACCGAATACTTTCGCCGCGGCAGTGCAGCCAGCCACCTCTCGCCAAAGGATGCCGCCGAGGTGGACTTCTCCGCACTGCGTCACCTGCATGCCACCGGCATCCCCCCGGCGCTGTCGACAAGTGCCCGCGAGCTTTCGCGGCACATGCTCGAGCAGGCCCGCAGCAACGGCGCCACCGTCTCGTTCGACCCCAACCTGCGCCCCAGCCTGTGGAACAGCGAGGCCGAAATGCGCGACACCCTCAACGCCCTCGCCGCCCTCTCCGACTGGGTGCTGCCGGGTCTCGCCGAGGGGCGTCTGCTGACCGGTCAGAGCACGCCCGAGGCGATCGCCGACTTCTACCTCGAACGGGGCGCTTCGGCGGTATTCGTCAAGCTGGGCGCCGAGGGTGGCTACTACCGAGGAAAGCTGAACGGACGGCTGGAATCGCTCAGCGTGCCCGGCATCGCGGTAGCCGAGGTGGTGGACACCGTGGGTGCCGGAGATGGATTCGCGGTGGGGGTGGTCAGCGCCCTACTCGACGGCCGCTCGCCGCAGGAAGCGGTACGCCGCGGCAACCTGATCGGCTCGCTGGCCGTTCAGGTGGTGGGCGACATGGAGGGGCTGCCGAGTCGCGAACAGCTGACCGAACACGAGGCCAGGCTGGACCAGGGCGCCTGATGGCGCCCTGAGAGGCAGGCAGCCCGGCTACGCTCAGCTCAGCAGGCGGCGTACCGCCAGCTCTACGCCGCGCAGCTCGGCGAGCCCCTTCATACGGCCGTAGAGCGGATAGCCGGGGCGCGTGTCGCGGCGCTGATCGTCGAGAATGTGGTGGCCGTGGTCGGGCCGCAGCGGCAGGCGCGGACCGCCCTCGCGCTCACGGCGCCGCTCCTCCGACACCAGCGCGGCGATCACGCCGACCATGTCGACATCGCCGTCCAGGTGGTGAGCCTCATGGAAGGTGCGCGGGTCGGATGCCTCGCGCCTCGTCGAGCGTAGGTGGGCAAAGTAGATACGCGGACCGAAGCGCTGCGCCATGGCGGCCAGATCGATGTCGTCGCGAACGCCGTAGGAGCCGGTGCACAGGGTCAGGCCATTGGCCTCGCTGGGGGCCGCATCGAGCAGCCACTGGGCGTCCTCGGGGGTGGACACTACCCGCGGCAGCCCGAACAGCGGCCGCGGCGGGTCGTCCGGGTGCATGGCCAGCCGTACGCCGGCTTCCTCGGCCACCGGCACGATGGCACGCAGGAAATACCCCAAGTTCTCGCGCAGGCGCTCGGCGCCGATATCGGCATAGGCGTCCAGCGCCAGCTGAAAACGTGTCAGCGTATAGTGCTCCTCGGCACCCGGCAGCCCGGCGATGATCGTCTCGACCAGCGCCTCGCGTCCGGCCGCATCGAGGTTATCCAGGTAGTGCCTGGCCTCGGCCTGTTCGCCATCGCTGTACTCGGCCTCGGCGCCGGGACGCTTGAGCAGGTAGAGGTCGAAAGCGGCGTAGGCCGTCTGATCGAAGCGCAGCGCCAGCCCGCCGTCCGGCAAACGCCAGGCGAGGTCGGTACGGGTCCAGTCGAGCACCGGCATGAAGTTGTAGCAGACGATGTCGATGCCGCATGCCGCCAGGTTGCGCAGAGTCTCCTGATAGGCCGCAATGCAGCGTTCGCGCTCGGGCGTGCCCTGCTTGATCGCCTCGTGCACCGGCACGCTCTCCACCACCGACCAGGAGAGCCCCGCGGCTTCGATCGTCGCCTTGCGCTCGGCAATGGCATCCACCGGCCAGGCCGTGCCGTTGGGTATCTCGTGCAGGGCCGTGACGATGCCGGTGGCCCCGGTCTGGCGAATTTCGCCGAGGCTGATCGGATCATTCGGGCCGAACCAGCGCCAGGTATGTTCCATGACGGGCCTCGCGTTATCAGGTGGGTGCGTCGAGCTGCGCCAGCGCAGCGTCGAGGCCAAGGGTCGTCAGGCAACGGTAGGCCGACACCACCGCCGCCGCAAAGCCGGCGTGCTCGGCCAGCGCCGGGGGAACCACGGCGTCGAGTTCGAGAAAGGCCGGCACCAGAGCCTCCATATCCTCGCCGTGGGCTTCGTGCAGCAGGGCGAACGTACTCGCCATGGGGTCATCGACGACATGGGCATTGCCGTGCAGATCGACTCCCAAGGTATAGCGGATCCATGCCGCCACGCCGAGCGCCGTGCAAGGCACTCCGGCACCGGCTTCGAGCCGTGCCAGGGCGCCATGCAACCAGCGCTGGGGCAGCTTCTGCGAACCGTCCATGGCGATCTGCTGCAGGCGATGACGCAGGCTGTCGTTGGCAAAACGGTAGAGCAGCTGTTCGGCGTAACCTTCGAGATCGGTACCGGCTGGCATCGCCAGTGTCGGCGCCGCCTCCTGCAGCATGTAACGGCGCAGCAGTGCTTTCAGATCGTCACGGTTCACCGCGTCGAATACCGTCTCGATGTCGTCCAGCGCGCCCAGATAGGCGAGCAGCGAGTGGCTGCCGTTGAGCATGCGCAGCTTCATGGTCTCGAACGGCGCTACGTCGGCAACCATCTCCACGCCCTCGGCCTCCCAGGCGGGCCGACCGAGAGGAAAGTCGTCCTCCACCACCCATTGAGTGAACGCCTCGCCCACCACCGCATTGGGGTCGTCGGCGCCCAGCTCGGCCAGGCGCTCGAAGTCGGCCTCGGTCATGGCCGGCACGATACGGTCGACCATGCTGCAGGGAAAGGCCACCTCGCGTTCGATCCACTCGGCCAGTTCGCCGTCGCCACAGGCGGCGAGCTGCACTACGGCCGCCCGCGTGCGCTGGCCGTTGTCGGGCATGTTGTCGCAGCACAATACCGTGAACGGCGGAACTCCCGCCCGGCGCCGCCGGGCCAGGGCCTCGACCAGAATGCCCGGTGCCGTGCGCGGTACCTGCCGATGGGCAATGTCGTGGGCGATCAGCGGATCGTCGCACAGCAGGCTGCCCTCGGCGGGATTGAGAAAGTAGCCCTTCTCGGTCACCGTCAGGGTGACGAGACGCGTCTCGGGCGAGACCATGCGCGCCAGCAGCGACGCGAGATCGCGCCCCCACTCCCCCGCGGCGTCCCGGCCTGTGAACAGGGCTTCCTCGATTACGCCGATCCCACGCAGCGTGACGGTATCGCGGTCGGCATATTCGGCGACATGGTAGTGATAGCCGGCATCGCGCAGCGCATCCACCAGCGCCACGCCGCCGCGCAGGTTGGCGCTACTCACTCCCCAGGCGTCGTCGCCACTGCGCTGGCGATAGCGCTCCAGGTAGACCGCCTGGTGGGCACGATGGAAGGCGCCGAGCCCCAAGTGGACGATGCCGATGCGCCCGGTCGGCGCGGCGGCGGGTATGCGTGTCACGTCCTTCATCTTGCCCCCATCAACAGGTCGGGAAGCCACAGCGAAACGGCCGGTACATAGGCCACCAGCAGCAGTACCGCGATATTGCACGCCAGAAACGGCAGGATGGCGCGAGCCACGGTGAGCATCTGCAGCTTGCCGATGCCCGCGACCACGAACAGGCACACTCCCACCGGCGGCGTGGTCAGGCCGATCATCAGGTTGAGTACCGCCATCACCGCGAAGTGCACCGGGTCCATGCCGACCCCGGTGGCCACCCCCAGCAGCGCCGGGAACAGGATGATCAGCGCGGCGATGGTCTCCATGAAGGCGCCGACGAAGAGCAGGATCAGGTTGAGGATCAGGATCACCACGATGGGGTTGTCGCTGATCGTCATGATCAGTGCGGCGATCGTTTGCGGGATCTGCTGGCTGGTGAGGATCCAGCCGAACAGGTTGGCCAGGCCCACCAGCAGCAGCAGTGCCGAAGAGGTCAGCACGGTGTCGGTGAGAATCGCCGGCAGCTTGCGCCAGGTCAGCCCCTTGTAGACGTACATGCCCACCACCAGCGCATAGAGACTGGCAACGATGGAAGCCTCGGTGGGCGTGAAGAAGCCGCCGATGATGCCGTAGAGAATGATCACGGTCATCATGAGTGCCCAGAAGGCGGTGCGTCCCTCGCGCAGCAGCTCGCGCAGGGTGGCGCGACGCCCTTTGGGATAGCCGCGCTTCACCGCCAGCAGGTAGACGGTGATCATCATCGCCACGCCCAGGAGCAGGCCGGGCACGGCTCCGGCGAGGAACATGCGCCCCACCGAGACGCCGGCCAGCGAGCCGACGATGATCATCGGTACGCTGGGCGGAATGATCGGGCCGATGGTCGACGAGGCCGCGGTAACGGCAGCGGCGAACGGTTTGTCGTAGCCGGAGCGCGCCATGCCGGGGATCATCACCGAGCCGATGCTGGCGGCGTCGGCCACAGCGGTACCCGAAATGCCGCCGAAGATCATCGAACCGCCCACGTTGGCCAGGCCCAGTCCGCCACGGATATGGCCGACCAAGGCATTCGAGAAGCGCACGATGTGCTCGGTGATGTTGCCCACGTTCATCAGGTTGCCGGCCAGCACGAAGCCGGGAATGCACAGCAGCACGAAGGTATCGATGCCCGAGTACATGCGCTGCGGCACGATGGTCAGCGAGATGCCTTCCAGCAGCAGGTAGGCTAGCGACGAGATGCCCAGCGCAAAGGCGATGGGCAGGCCCAGCACCAGCAGCAGCAGGAACACGCCGAACAGCACCATCACTTCCATGAGGCCTCCTTTCGCACGCCGTCAACGGGTGGATGCCATGCCGCCAACACGCCTTCGACGAAGCCGATGACGCTGTAGAGCAGCACCAGGGCGAACAGCAGCACGGTGGAGAAGAAGATGTAGAGCATGGGCACCCTCAGGGTGGGCGAGGTCTGCCAGGCGCCGTTCTGGGCGAACTGCCAGGCGGCGGGCAGCGCCATCAGGGCGAAGCCGCCGATCAGCAGGCAAATCAGCGCCTGATAGATGGCGCGTGCGCGCAGCCCCAGCAGATGATGGTAGAGCTCGACGTTGACGTGCTGGTGGCGACGTATCGCCACGCCGGCCGCCAGCGCCACCATGTAGATGAAGAGATAGCGCGACAGCTCCTCGGTCCAGGAGAGGGTGAACGGCAGGAACAGCCGCCCCGAGATCTGCAGCAGCACGGTCGCGGCGATCCCGATGAGCGCCAGATTGGCGAGCAGCATGAACAGCCGGTCCATCCAGCCGATCACGCGGCCCAGCGGCCCACGAAGGCCAGGTACCGCAGACAGGGCTTCGAGGCTGGCCACGACCTCCTGACCGTCACGCTCAGGCCCACCCTCGGCACGCGGTGGTGAAATATCCATAGGGTACTCGCTTCAGTCGACCGGCCCTGGGGAAAGCGGGCGGGCGATGCCCGCCCCGGTGGATCACAGGTTCTGGATGGCGTCGAACAGCTCACGCTGTTCGTCATCGAGGGCCGCTTCCACCGCCGGGCGCGCCTTCTCGGCGAAAGCCTCGGTGTCGACCTCGACGAACTCCATGCCGCGCTCCTGCAGGGCCTGCTCCAGGCGCTGCTGATCCTCCTCGAACAGCTCGGCCTGATAGGTCTGCATCTCCTGGGCCGCATCGCGCACGATCTGCTGCAGATCCTCGGGCATGCTCTCGAACCGGTTGCGGCCGATCACCACGTAGATCCAGCTACGCACGTGGCCGGTCAGGTTCACGTAGTCCTGCACCTCGTTGAAGCTGGCACTCTCGATCAGGCTGAGCGGGTTCTCCTGAGCCTGGATGGTATTCTGCTGCAGGGCGGTGAATACCTCGCTGAAGGCCATCGGCGTGGGTCGTGCGCCCAGCGCTTGCCAGGTGTCGACGAACAGCGGCACGTTGGGCACGCGCAGGCGAAGGCCGTCGAGATCGTCGGGGTGACGAATAGGCCGGTTGGTGGTCAGCTCCCGCGGGCCGCGCTCGAACCAGGCCAGCGGCACCAGGTTGGCGCGCTCGGTGATCTGCGCTTCGATCTGCTCGCCGATCTCGCTCTCCACCGCCTGACGCAGGTGCTCGGCATCGCGGAACGCGTAGGGCACCGCCATCATCGCCGCCTTGGGCGCCCAGTTCTGCAGGCTCTCCCCAGTGATGGTCATGTCGGCGGTGCCGAGCTGAATGCTGTTGATCACGTCCATCTCGTTGCCGAGCTGCTCGTTGGGATAGAGTTGCACCTCGATGCGGCCGTCGGAATTCTCCTCGACCAGCTCCTTGAAGCGCTCGGCGGCCTGGTGCCAGATGTTCTGCTCATTGGCCAGGTGGCCGAAGCGCAGCGTGACGTCGGCGGCCAGAACGGCCTGACTGCCGATGAGTGCCGCCCCGAGGACGGCGCCGGTGACGAGTCGTTTGATCATGGCGTAGCTCCTTGTTTTGCTGTTCAAGCGATTATTGCTGTTATATGCATCGCTGAAGCGATGCCGCTGTCGCGTCGAGCTGGCTCAGGCACCCCTATCGGCACCAATGTCGATGAGTACCTTGCGAGCCTTTTCAGGATGATGATCGAGCATGTCGATGGCCCCGGGCATGTCGTCGAAGGGCAGGCGGTGGCTTACCAGCGCCAGCGGATCGAGACGCCCCGAGGCCATGCGCTCGAGCACATCCGGAAACTTGCGGTTGTTGAGCCGCGAGCCGACCAGGGTCAGCTCCTTCTTGATCACCTCCAGTTGCACCAGGTCGCTGGGCGTGGGGTTGAAGCCGAGCAGGCCGATACGCCCCGCCGGCGAGGCGATGCGCAGCATCTGCGGCAATAGCGCCGGTACGCACGCGGCATCGGCGATCAGCGGTATGCCCTCGCCGCCGGTCAGTTCTCTCACCGCAGCCTCGATGTCCTCCTTACCGTGCCAGGTGCGCGTGGCGCCGAGTTCACGGGCCGTGGCCAATCGCTCCTCGATCAGGTCGATGACGGTGATGTCCTCGATGCCCTGGGCGCGGGCCATCTGCAGGATGGTCAGGCCGATCACGCCGGCGCCATAGATCAGCAGCCGGTCCCTGCGCAGCGGCTGCATCCGCTCCAGTACGTTGGCGGCGATGGAATAGGGCTCCACCAGGGCACCGGCTTCCAGCCCCAGCCCCTCGGGCAGCAGGTGGACGTTAGCCGCCGGCACGTTGACCCACTCCTCGAAGCCGCCGTCGCGGTGCACGCCGATCACCTGTAGTGCGCTGCACACGTTGGGCCGACCGATGCGGCACGGATAGCACTCTCCGCAGCTGACCACCGGATCGATGCACACCCGGGCGCCGATCTCGATGCCCTCGACGCCCTCGCCGAGCGCCTCGACCGTACCGGCGAACTCGTGCCCGGTGATGCGCGGAAAGCGCACGAAGGCGTTGTCACCATGGATGATGTGCATGTCGGAACCGCAGATGCCGGCGAAGGCAACCTTCACCAGCACCTCGCCTGCCGCTGCACGCGGTGCTTCGGTCTCGACGACGGCATAGCTCAGCGGGGCTTTTACCTGAAAGGCTTTCATCGGTGCGCTCTCCTCACCAGTGCCACAGGGTGCCATCCTCCAGCCGGTTGACCGGCAGGCTGGCGCGCTTGTAGGGGTACTGCTTGGCCAAGGCTTCGTCGATATCGACACCGTGACCCGGCGCTTCGCCGACCAGAAAATGGCCGTCCTCGAAGCGGTAGTCGTGGGGGAAGACGGCGTCGGTCTCCGGCGTGTGGGGCATGTGTTCCTGAATGCCGAAGTTGGGCACCCAGGTATCGAAGTGCACTGCCGCCCCCAGGCACACCGGCGACAGGTCGGTGGGTCCGTGGAACCCGGTGCGCACATGGTAGAGCGCGGCCAGGTCGGCGATACGCCGCACGTGGGTGATGCCGCCTCCGTGGGAAAGCGGCGTGCGCACGTAGTCGATCCACTGGTTCTCGAGCAGCTCGCGGTAGTCGTGAATCGAGTTGAACACCTCGCCCACCGCCAGCGGGGTGGTGGTGTGCTGGCGGATCAGGCGAAAGCTCTCCTGATTCTCGGCCGGCACGCAGTCCTCTAGCCAGAACAGGTGGTAAGGCTCCACCGCCTTGCCCAGACGTGCCGCCTCGATGGGAGTCAGACGGTGGTGCACGTCATGTAGCACGTGCAGCTCGTCGCCGAAACGCTCGCGCACCGCGGCGAACAGCTTGGGCACGTGATTGAGGTACTTTTCGGTGCTCCACACGTGCTCGGCGGGCAGCTCGGAGTCCGCCGGCTCGTAGCGCTCGCCCTCGCGCTTGGCCACGCCATAGATGGTGGGAATGCCGGGCACGCCGGCCTGCACGCGCACCGCCCGGTAGCCGAGCTTGACGTGCTTCTCCACCTCGGCCAGACAGCCTTCGATGTCCTTGCCGGTGCAGTGGGCGTAGGTCATCACCCGCTCGCGGCTCTTGCCGCCGAGCAGCTGATAGAGCGGCATGCCGGCCGCCTTGGCCTTGATGTCCCACAGCGCCAGGTCCACCGCCGACACCGCTGCCATGGTCACCGGCCCCCGGCGCCCCGGGGGGCCGCGCAAGAGGTTGTGGCCGAAAAACACGATACAGCTGGGGTCGCGCCCGCGCACGGCCGG
>NZ_JBYCKL010000109.1:0-22879 GCF_057473365.1 Halomonas sp. TH-94 | reverse complement strand
GCTGGTGCCGCTGTCGATCGTGCGTATCCACGGACCGCGCCAGACCCATGACATCCAGCCCCGCAAGATACCCCTCAAGACGCTGTTCAAGCGCGCTCCGGTGGGGCTGGTAGGGGCCTTCACCGCCGGGCTGATGGTGCAGTCCTTCTTTGCCATGACCCCCTTCTACGGTCAGGAGATCGGCCTGACGACCGGCGAGACGGCCCGTTTCATGGCCATCACTACCATGGTGGCGCTGTTCGCCCAGTGGGGGCTCGGACGACTCTCCGACCATGTCGACCGGCGCAAGGTGATTCTGGGCATGGCCGTGGTGATGTCTATCTCCGGCGTCCTGGTGTCGATGCTGGCGCGGGTCGATTTCCTGATGCTGGTGGTGGTGGCCTGTTTCCATACCGCCATGCTGCACACCCTCTATGCCCTCAGTCTGGCTCATACCAACGACTGGCTGGAGCCCGGCGAGATCGTCGCCGCCAATGCCAAGCTGATGATCTGGTATGGCATCGGCTCGATCATCGGCCCCTTCTCGGCCTCACTGGTGATGCAGGCGATCGGACCCGACGGGCTGTGGGTTTTCCTCGGTGGGGCATCGCTCGCGTTGGCGCTGTTCGTTGCGCTGCGCCTGCGTCGGCGCGCCGGCGAGCCCCTCGAAGAGGTCGAACAGGAGCCCTTCGTGGCGGTACCTGCCATGGAAACGCCACATTTCACCGAGCTCGACCCGCGCCTGGAGCCGACGCAGTTGGAGTTTCACTTCGAGCAGGCGGAAGCGCTGGATATCAAGGAAGAGGCTGCCTGACACGGTCGAATGCGCCATCATGGAGGCAGCCTAAAAAGGGAGATGCCGATGCGCTATCCGACCGTCTTGTTCCGTGGGCTGGCTTTCTCGGCCTGTTTGTCTGCCTGCCTCGTGGCCTTGCCGCTGCAAGCTGCTACCTGCCCGGCGCCGGGGGTATGGCATCAGCCCGGCGGCGAGCGCCTCGATTCGGCGGCGCTGTTCGCTGAGCTGGCCGAGCGCGACGTGGTGATGCTCGGCGAACAGCACGACCGCATGGATCACCATCGTTGGCAGCTGCACACCCTGGCCGGGCTACATGCGCTGCGTCCGAACATGATCATCGGCCTGGAGATGCTGCCCCGCGAGGCCCAGCCGGCGCTGGACGCCTGGGTGGCGGGCGAGCTGGATGAGGCGGAGTTTCTCGCTGCCAGCAACTGGCGCCGCGCCTGGGGGTTCGATCCTGCGCTGTACCTGCCGATACTGCACTTTGCGCGTCTCAACCAGGTGCCACTCAAGGCGATCAATGTGACACCCGAGCTGCGCGGCCGGTTGGCCGGTGAGGGCTGGGCGGCGGTGCCGGAAGCCGAGCGCTTCGGAATCTCCGCACCGGCCGAGGCGCTGCCCGACTATCGCGAGCGCCTGGCTGCCGTGCATGCCCAGCACCCCACCTCAGGAGATGAGGAGAGCCTCGAGCGTTTCATCGCCGCGCAGCTCGTATGGGACCGTGCCATGGCCGCCGGGCTGGCCGAAGCTGCCGGTGAGGGTGCGCTCACGGTCGGCCTGATCGGCCAGGGGCATCTGCAGTACGAGCACGGCGTACCTCACCAGCTCGATGATTTGGGCGTCGAGGCACACGCCACCTTGCTGCCATGGGCGGTAGGCGCCGAAGCGTGCGAGCCACCGCCCGCCGGGCTGGCACAGGCCGTGTTCGCCCTGGCCGATACCCCGCAGCCGCTGCAGGCACCCATGCAGCTGGGAATCTATCTGGTGCCCGACGCGCAAGGGGTGGCGGTACATGGCGTACTGCCCGGTTCGGTGGCGGAGCAGGCCGGTCTCGAGGAGGGCGATATCATTCTGCGAGCAGCCGGTGAAGGGCTGACGAGGCCTGCCGATCTCACCCAGCTGGTGCAGCGCCAGCACCCCGGCACCCTGCTGCCGCTGGAGATTCGCCGCGGAGATGAGCAGCGTGAGGTGCTGGCACGCTTTCCGCCTCGCGATGGCGGAGACTGAGCATGCCCAATCGCTACGTGCCGCGCTGGCTGCGGAGCAGGTTGACGGGGTTGGTGTTGGCCGCGCAGCTCTTCGGCGTCGCGACGACGCAGGCCGAAGCGCTGCCCGAGGTCGATCTCGCGGTTTCGCTGGCCCCCGCCAGCGGGTGGCTCGAGGGCGAAATGCTGCTCGCCCCGCCGCCCGCTGCGAGCGAATTCACGCTGCTGTCCGGCCTCGTGGTGGTAGCGGCCGAAGCCGATGGTGTGGCGCTGGAGGTGGCAACCGGCAGCGAGGGTAGTCACCGGCTGTCGCTGCCGCCGGGAACCGAGGCGCTGACGCTGCGCTGGCAGGGGCGGCTCGACGATCAGGAGCGCCTCATGGTCTCGCCCCGAGGCAGCCTGCTGCCCGCCCATGGCGGCTGGTACCCACGCTTCGAGGGCCTGGGCCCCTTTGCCTTGTCGCTGCGTATTGCGGTGCCGTCGGGGCAGCGGGCGGTAGGCACCGGCCCGCTGCAGGGTGCGCCACGGGTAGAGGAATCGGGCTACTCCGTCCTCCATGTACATCCACGTACGGCGGTGGTGGAAGTGGCCGTCGGCCCTTGGCAGGAGCGCAGTCGCGAGGTGGATGGCGTGTGGCTGCGCACGCTGTTTCCCGAATCGCTGGACGACGCTCATGCCGAACTCTATTTGGAGCACAGTGCCGATTATCTGCAGCGTTTCTCCCGACGTGTGGGCCCCTACCCCTACGCGAGCTTCACCGTTGCCGCCACACCGGCACCGGTCGGGCTGGCCTATCCTGGATTCACTCTGCTCGGCGAGCGGGTCATTCCGCTGCCGTTCATTCCGCGTACCTCGCTGGCCCATGAGCTGATGCACGCCTGGTGGGGCGCCGGCGTGCTGGTTGACTACTCTCGCGGTAACTGGGCCGAGGCGTTGACCACCTACCTGGCCGACTATGCACTCGACGAAGCCCGCGGCGAGGCGCGGGAAACCCGCCGGCGCTGGCTGCTCGACCTTGCCGCGCTGCCTGACGACTTCGACCGCCGCCCAGCCGACTTCCAGGGCCAGCGCGACCCGGCACTGCGACTGCTGGGCTACCAGCACGGCGCCATGTTGCTGCACATGCTGCGTCAGCATATCGGCGACGAGGCCTTCGACGCGGGGCTGCGTCGCTTTGCCGAGCGCTACATGCACCGCGAGGCCGCCTGGGACGATCTCGCGGCGGCGCTGAGCGAGGCCGCCGACGAGCCGCTGCAGGCGTTTGTCGAAGCCTGGACGCAGCGGCCGGGGCGCCCAGCTCTCGACGTCGAGGCCACGCGTAGCGAGACCCAGGACGGCTGGATGATAGAGGGCGTTCTGAAGCAGGCCGGGGCACATGCCCCCTGGCCGCTTCATGTACCGCTGGTGATCGACACCGTCGCCGGTATGGAACGACGATCTATCCCGCTCGACGGCCATCGGGCCGAGTTCTCGCTGGCACTTGCTCATGAGCCGCTGTCGCTGCGCATCGATCCGGATTTCGACCTGCTGCGCCAGTTGGAGGGGCCGCCAATACTCCGAAGCGTGGCGCTGGACCCCGAAAGTCGGCTGCTGGCGCTGGATGTCGCGCTGGCCGAGCCGGTCAGAAGGGCACTGGCTCACCCGCTGCCGGACGCCGAGGCGGCATCGACGGACGCGGCGCCGCTGGTGGTGGTGGGGCTGACCGAACAGGTCGCCGCCTGGCTCGAACAGCGGGGACTCGACGCCACTGTGGCGGAAATGGCGCGTCACGGTCAGGCGCGGGCCTGGACGCTGCCCGGCACGGCGATAGTGGCGATCAGCGGTGACGAGCGCCAGGCCCTCGAGCGGCTGCTGGGTAGCTTGCGCCATCAGCTGGCCCATAGTCACGTGACGGTAGCAGAAAGCGGCGAGACTCAGGCGGTGGGCACCTGGCCGCTCGACGAGGCGGCCCTGCGCGTCGATTGGTCGCTCTGATCGCTTGCACCCCGCATGACGGGATGCGCTATCGTAGTGGCATCTGCCGGACTGCGAACTGCTGGAGGACTGACTTGGCCATTTCCCGTTTTACCGATCTGCTGGAAGAAGCGCGGCACCAACCCGAGCCGCAGCGGCTGCTGTTCGTGTTCACTCGCGCCGAGCTGCCTGACAACCCCACCCCCGAGCAGCGCCGGGGCTTCGAGCAAGGCGAAGGCGGCGTGCTGACGCCGGTCCTGTGCGTGGACAAGGCGCCGGACGAACTGAGCGACATGCAGGCGCTGGTGGCCGAGTCACAGCGCACCGAGATCGAGTGGGACGTCGTCTTCGTCGGTGCTTTGTCAGGCAAGGGCCACCAGGCCCCTACGAGCGACGAGGTCGAGCATCATCTACAGCGTATGGTGCAGTCGCTGCAGATGGGCAATACCCAGAGTTTCCTGGCACTGAATCGTCAAGGCGAGGCCGTTACCTTGCAATGAGCGGGCGGTGCCTCCATAGACAAGCGTTATCGGAACCATGGCGGCAATCAATTTTCGCCTATCGGTTACGATGGATATGATATGCCCCGTATTAGGATCATCCACCAAGACATGGAGCATCACTGAATGTCCCTGATCAACACCGAAGTCCAGCCGTTCAAGGCCACCGCTTTTCACAACGGCGAATTTGTCGAGCTCTCCAACGAGAACCTGAAAGGCCAGTGGTCCGTGGTGATCTTCATGCCGGCCGCGTTCACCTTCAACTGCCCGACTGAGGTCGAGGACGCCGCCGAGCACTACGAGGAGTTCAAGAAGGCCGGTGCCGAGGTCTACATCGTCACTACCGACACCCACTTCTCGCACAAAGTGTGGCACGAGACTTCTCCGGCGGTTGGCAAGGCCAAGTTCCCGCTGGTCGGTGACCCGACCCACCAGCTGACCCGCGCCTTCGGTGTGCACATCGAAGAAGCCGGTCTGGCCCTGCGCGGCACCTTCGTGATCGACCCGGACGGCATCATCAAGACCCTGGAGATCCACGACAACGCCATCGCCCGCGACGTCACGGAAACCCTGCGCAAGCTGAAGGCTGCCCAGTACGTGCGCAACAACCCGAACGAAGTCTGCCCCGCCAAGTGGAAGGAAGGCGAAGAGACCCTCGCTCCGTCCCTGGATCTGGTCGGCAAGATCTAAGCGAACCAGCGTCCCGCGAGACTGCTCTGGTCTCGCATGCGTTTCCCGCCCGGGCAGGCACTGCCCGGGCACGCTTTCCAAGACGTGCAAGCTGCCGCCTGCGCTGACTCCGGTCTGCGCACTCGGTATCGTCTTGCCGTTTTTTTCATGAGCCAGACATGAAGGAACCCGCTGTCATGTTGGACGACAATCTGAAAAGTCAGCTAAAAGCCTACCTGGAAAAGGTCACTCAGCCGTTCGAGATCGTCGCGTCCCTCGATGACGGCGCCAAGTCCAAGGAACTTCACGGGCTGCTCAAGGACATCGACAGCCTGAGCGACAAGATCACCCTGCGCCTGGACGGTGAGGATGCGCGCAAGCCCTCCTTTGCCCTGAATCGTCCCGGCGAGGAGACCGGCCTGGTCTTCGCCGGCATTCCCATGGGCCACGAGTTCACCTCGCTGGTGCTGGCGCTGCTGCAGGTGGGGGGCCATCCGCCCAAGGTCAGCGACGACACCCTCGATCAGATCAAGGCTCTCGACGGCGAGCTGTACTTCGAGACCTACTACTCGCTCTCCTGCCAGAACTGTCCCGACGTGGTGCAGGCGCTCAACCTGATGGCGATCTTCAACCCCGGCGTGCGCCATGTCGCCATCGACGGCGCGCTGTTTCAGGATGAGGTCGAAGAGCGTCAGGTGATGTCGGTGCCGAGCATCTACCTCAACGGCAAACTCTTCGACCAGGGGCGCATGAGCCTCGAGCAGATCCTGGCCAAGGTCGACACCGGCGCGGCCCAGCGCGAGGCGGCCAAGCTCAACGAGAAGGCGGCCTTCGACGTTCTGGTGGTCGGCGGTGGCCCGGCCGGTGCCGCGGCGGCCATCTATGCCGCACGCAAGGGCATCCGCACCGGCGTGGCGGCCGAGCGCTTCGGCGGCCAGGTGCTCGATACCATGTCCATCGAGAACTTCATCTCCGTGCCCTACACCGAAGGCCCCAAGCTGGCCGCGGCGCTGGAGCAGCACGTCAAGGAGTATGAGGCCGACATCATGAACCTGCAGCGTGCGGTGAAGCTGGTGCCGGCGGCCGATCAGGGCGGCGAGCACGAAGTGGTGTTCGAGTCCGGCGCCAGCCTCAAGAGCAAGACGCTGATCCTCTCCACCGGCGCCCGCTGGCGCGAGATGAACGTGCCCGGCGAAGCCGAATACCGCAACAAGGGCGTGGCCTACTGCCCGCACTGCGACGGCCCGCTGTTCAAGGGCAAGCGCGTGGCGGTGATCGGTGGCGGCAACTCCGGGGTCGAGGCGGCCATCGACCTGGCCGGCATCGTCGGCCACGTGACGCTGATCGAGTTCATGGACGAGATGCGTGCCGACGCCGTGCTGCAGAAGAAGCTGCGCAGCCTGTCCAACGTCGACATCATTCTCGGGGCGCGCACCACCGAAGTGAACGGCGATGGCAAGCGGGTCAACGGTTTGACCTACGAAGAACGCGCCAGCGGCGAAATCAAGCGGCTCGAGCTCGAGGGCATCTTCGTGCAGATCGGCCTGGTGCCCAACACCGAGTGGCTGACCGACTCCTCGATCGAGCTCTCCCCGCGCGGCGAGATCGTGATCGATGAGCGCGGCATGACCTCGGTGCCCGGCATCTTTGCTGCCGGCGATGTCACCACCGTGCCCTACAAGCAGATCGTCATCGCCATGGGTGAGGGCTCGAAGGCTGCCTTGGGAGCCTTCGACTACCTGATCCGCCACTGACGCGCCTCGTCAAGTAGCGTTCAGCGCCTCCCGTGAACTGTGCCCCGAAGGTTGGATGCCTATTCAACTTTCGGGGCCTTTCTTTTTCTCCCTGTTCTATGCCTCCTTCCCGTGCACCAAGACGAGTTCCAGTATTTTCATGCACTAAAGCGGTGCGACGTTACAGGCCGGATCGCCTTGAGCGCGACCGTTGAATAAGTGTTTTGCCTGTACTATCCCCGTACTGGAATAAACCTTGCTAAGGTGCTGGCACATGCTCAGGCATGCATCGTCCACGTATACCAAGAACATCGAGGAATTATTCATGCGCGACAACAAGAACAAGTGGCTTCTGCTCACTTCCGCAGCGGCACTGGCACTGGGTGCGGCCGCCACGGCCTCGGCCAACACCCTGCAGACCACCATCGACCGTGGTGCAGTTCAGTGTGGCGTGAGTGACGGCCTGCCCGGCTTTTCCGCACCGGACGATCAGGGCGACTGGCAGGGGCTGGACGTCGACGTGTGCCGTGCCGTAGCAGCAGCGGTCTTCGGCGATGCCGAAGCCGTACGTTACATCTCGCTGAACGCTGTCGAGCGCTTCACCGCGCTGCAGTCCGGCGAGGTCGACGTACTCTCGCGCAACACCACCTGGACCACCACCCGCGACACCACCCTGGGTCTGAACTTTGCCGGCGTGAACTTCTACGACGGTATCGGCTTCATGATCAATCGCGACCTCGGCGTCTCCAGCGCCACGGATCTCGACGGCGCGGCGGTCTGCGTTCAGTCCGGCACCACCACCGAGCTCAACGTGGCGGATTACTTCCGCGCCAACGGCATGACCTTCGATCCGATCGTATTCGATACCTCGGAGCAGACCGTGGGTGGCTACGAGGCCGGACGCTGCGACGTGCTGACCTCCGATACTTCCCAGCTGGCGGCACTGCGCATTCAGCTCTCCGACCCGGATCAGTCGGTGATCCTGCCGGAAGTCATCTCCAAGGAGCCGCTGGGCCCGGTGGTGCGTCAGGGTGACGACCAGTGGTTCAACATCGTCAAATGGTCGCTGTTCGCCATGCTCAACGCCGAAGAGATGGGTATCACCCAGGACAACGTCGACGAAATGCGCAACTCCGACGATCCGGACATCGCTCGCCTGTTGGGTCAGGACGGCAACTACGGCGAGGGCATGGGTCTCGACGCCAACTGGGCCTACAACATCATCAGCCAGGTGGGTAACTACGGCGAAAGCTACGACCGCAACGTCGGCATGGACTCCCCGCTGCAGATCGAGCGTGGCATCAATGCACTGTGGACCGAAGGCGGCATTCAGTACGCTCCGCCGATTCGCTGATCAAGCCGTCCGAGACACCGTATAAGTGCCTCGATCCAACTGTGCCCCGACTCGGATCTTCCGGGTCGGGGTTTGACAACTGCTTGACGGATCCAGGCGGAGAGTCCCTTCATGTCCGTTCGACCCAAGGCCCATACGCTGGGCCCAAAACCTCCTTTCTGGCGTGATCGAGCAAAGCGTGCGTTGATCTTTCAGGTTTTGCTGATCGCCGCTGTCGCCGCCTTCCTGCTCTATATCATCGGTAACACCCAGGCCAACCTGGCCGCTCGTGGCATCACTACCGGCTTCGGCTTTCTCGAAAGAACCGCAGGCTTCGGCATTGGCCAGAGTCTGATCGAGTACTCGTCGCAGAGTACCTACGGCCGCACGTTCGTGGTGGGCCTGCTCAATACCCTGCTGGTGTCCGCTCTGGGCGTGGTGGCGGCTACCATCATCGGCTTTACCGTGGGTATCGCCCGGCTGTCGCCCAACTGGCTGATCGCACGGCTGGCCAGCGGTTATATCGAGATCTTCCGTAACATTCCTCTGCTGCTGCAGATCTTCTTCTGGTACTTCGCCGTGCTGCGCACCATGCCCTCGGCGCGGGACAGCTACTCCCTCGGCGAGGTCATCTTTCTCAACGTGCGGGGTCTCTACCTGCCGGAGCCGCTGTTCGAATCGGGCTTCGGGCTGATTCCACTGACCTTTGTCGTGGCCATCGTGGCCAGCATCGCCTTGGTCGTCTGGAACAAGCGCCGCCATGAGGCCACCGGGAAGCGTCTGCCGGCGGGCTGGATCTCGCTGGCCCTGATCTTCGGTCTGCCCTTGCTGGTGCTGGTGGCAACCGGGGTGCCGGTGACGTGGGACGTACCTGAGCTGCGCGGCTTCAATTTCCGCGGTGGCATCACCATCATCCCCGAATTCCTCGCTCTGTGGCTGGCGCTTTCCATCTATACGGCGTCGTTCATCGCCGAGATCGTGCGCTCCGGCATTCAGGCGATCTCCCACGGCCAGACCGAGGCGGCCCAGGCGCTGAGCCTGCCGCAGAAACTGGTGTTGCGTCTCGTGATCGTGCCCCAGGCACTGCGCGTGATCATTCCGCCGCTGACCAGTCAGTACCTCAACCTGATCAAGAACTCCTCGTTGGCCACGGCCATCGGCTACCCCGACCTGGTGTCGGTGTTTGCCGGTACCACGCTCAACCAGACGGGCCAGGCGATCGAGGTCATCTCCATGACCATGGCGGTTTATCTGATCATCAGCCTGCTGGTGTCGATGTTCATGAACTGGTTCAACGCCCGCGTGGCGCTGGTGGAACGCTAGGAGAGGCGCCATGACGATTCAACTCAAGATGATCGACGCGCGCCCTGCGCCAAAGAACACGGTGGGGCCACTGGCCTGGCTGAGAGCCAACCTGTTCAGCGGGCCGGTCAATACCGTTTTCACTCTGCTGGGGTTCTACCTGCTGTATGTGTTGCTGACGCCGACGATCCAGTGGGCGTTCATCAACGCCGACTGGGTAGGGACCAGCCGTGATGACTGTTCCCGCGAAGGAGCCTGCTGGGTGTTCGTCAACGCCCGCCTGACCCAGTTCATCTACGGGCTCTATCCGCGCACCGAGCTGTGGCGTGTCAATATCGTTTTCGCCTCGTTCGCGGTGCTGATCGCCTGGCTGGCCATTCCGCGACTTCCGTTCAAGCGCTGGGTGGCGCTGGCGACGCTGTTGGCCTTCCCGGTGTTTGCCTACTTCATGCTGTACGGCGGTCACTTCGGTTTGCGCGTGGTGGAAACCCACCGCTGGGGCGGTCTGATGCTGACCCTGATTCTTGCGGTGGTTGGTATGGTCGCGGCCCTGCCGATCGGCATCCTGCTGGCCCTGGGCCGGCGTTCGCAGATGCCCATCGTCAAGAGTTTCTGTGTGGTGTTCATCGAGTTCTGGCGCGGCGTGCCGCTGATCACCATCCTGTTCATGGCTTCGGTCATGCTGCCGCTCTTCCTGCCCACCGGCATGAGTGTCGACCGTCTGGTACGTGCACTGATCGGCATTACCCTGTTCCAGAGCGCCTATATGGCGGAGGTCATACGCGGCGGGCTGCAGGCGATTCCCAAGGGGCAGGAAGAAGCGGCGGCAGCGCTGGGCATGGGCTACTGGAAGCGAATGGGCCTTATCGTGCTGCCCCAGGCGCTGAAGATGATGATTCCCGGCATCGTCAACACCTTCATCTCGCTGTTCAAGGACACCACCCTGGTCATGATCATCGGGCTGTTCGACCTGCTGGGCATCGTGCAAGCGGCCCTGTCGGACTCCCGCTGGCTGGGCTTTGCCCTGGAGGGCTACGTGTTCGCCGCGTTCATGTTCTGGATCTTCTGCTTCAGCATGTCGCGCTACAGCCAGTATCTCGAACGTAAATTGCATACCGGCCATAAGCGGTAAGGAATGAAAACAATGAACGAACAGGCAACCCGGGCCGGCGCCGAGACCCTCATGGTCGAGATGCGCGGCGTCAACAAGTGGTACGGCGACTTCCACGTGCTGCGCGACATCGATCTCGAGGTCAAGCGCGGCGAGCGCATCGTCATCTGCGGGCCTTCGGGCTCGGGCAAGTCGACGCTGATTCGCTGCATCAACCACCTGGAGGAGCATCAGGCCGGCGAGATCGTGGTCGGCGGCGTGCCGCTGACCCAGGACGTGAAGCGAATCGAACAGATCCGCCGCAACGTGGGCATGGTGTTCCAGCACTTCAACCTCTTCCCGCACCTCACCGTACTGGAGAACTGCTGTCTGGCGCCGATGTGGGTGCAGAAGAAGCCCCGTCGCGAGGCCGAGGAGCTGGCCATGCGCTATCTCGAGCGAGTGCAGATCGCCGAGCAGGCCAGGAAATATCCGGGCCAGCTCTCTGGTGGCCAGCAGCAGCGCGTGGCGATTGCCCGCTCGCTGTGCATGCACCCCGAGGTGATGCTGTTCGACGAGCCTACCTCGGCGCTCGATCCGGAGATGATCAAGGAAGTGCTCGATGTCATGGTCGAGCTGGCCCGCGAAGGCATGACCATGCTCTGCGTGACCCACGAGATGGGCTTTGCCAAGACCGTGGCCGACCGGGTGATCTTCATGGATCAGGGCCAGATCATTGAGGAGAACGCGCCGGAGGCCTTCTTCAACAACCCGCAGTCGGAGCGTACCCAGCTGTTCCTCAGCCAGATCCTCGGCCACTGAACGCGTACGGCCGGACCCGAGCCGGGTCCGGCCGCTATGCGTCGGCCATGGGCATGGCGCTCAGGCGCTCTCCTGCGGCTTGAGGGGCTCGGCGGGTCGCGTCACGCGTGCCCGTCCCAGCACGCTGGGCTCGGTCTCGATGGCGCGAGCCTCGCTGGTCCAGGCTGCCTGGGCATCATGTACGGCAGGGCGCCGCTCGAACGAGCGAGTGACCATCTCGTGAGGGGCGAAGCCTTCCCGTTCCTTTCGTTGGACGGCGTTCAGACACAGCTCGATGACCAGGCGCAGGCCCAGTGCCGCCGCCAACCAGAGGCCGGTGCCCAATGCCAGGCTGGGCCAGGCTTGGCTCCACTCTACGGCGGCAAGCCAAGGGGTGCGCGGCACTAGCCACAGTGCGGCGGCGCCCAGCAGGCCCAGCTGCACGAGCAGATGTAAGCAAACCAGTACGCGATGCGCTATTGGATGGTGACAACGCTGCAACTGTCGCATCGGGCTCCTCCCGTTGACGCAGTACGATGAAGTGACCGACATCCCTGCCGGTCAAAAGATGCTACCCCAGAACGCGACGAGCGTCAGCCGATACGTCGTGAAACCGTACTTTGCGCTTATCCGAGCATAGTGATGCTGGCTGGCAGCAGTGCAACCCGGGCACGATGCTCGCTCAGCGGACGTCCTTCCAGGGCGGTCAACATGATCTGCAGCGGGTCGCCGTGACTGACCAGCAGCACGGTTTCCTGGCGCAGCGTCCGCTCCAGGGCTGCGATCACGTCTTGCATGCGTGCGGCAACGCTGGCAACGCTCTCCACCTCATGCTCCCCATGCTCCGGGTCGCGGGCATCATGCGCCCACACCTCCGGGTAGTGACTGTCCGGCAAGCCTTCCAGGACGCCGAAATCACGCTCACGCAGGCGTGGCTCGGGCTGTCGCTCGAGGCCGAAGTGAGTGGCCACTCGCTCGGCGGTTTCGGTGGTGCGCAGGAAGTCGGAGTGCAGGATACGAGTCGGTACCGGCCAGCGCCAGTCGGCGAGCAGCGCGTCGAGCTGGGCTTCGCCCTGCTTGGAGAGACCGAACCCACCGAGCCCCCGAGCCGGTGTGCTGATAATCAGGTGTGCTTCATTGGCCTGGCTATGGCCATGTCGCATCAACAGGTAGCGGTTGCTGCGTTGACCCGGGACGTCGTGAAATCGGTTTGACATCGTATTGTCATACTACCTAGATTGGTGGTTAGTTTCGTTTGCGATCATTATGGCTCTTGCATGTTCGCTTCCGAGCAGGCGAGTAGGGTCACCCGAATCCTTCGATCCTGCCATACTCCCTATGACGACATCGACTCAAATAACTACAGTGATACAGAGAGACACGCCAATGACAACTTCCAAGCTTTCCCGCCGTTTCCCTTTGGGCTCCCTGGCCTTGACCGGCCTGCTGCCCCTGGCACTGCTGGCATCGGCCCAGGCCCAGGCCGATTGCCCGCGTGGCGACCTGGATAACCTGTACTGCGACGAGGATGGCAACATGGTCGCCGACCGCCCTGCCGACGAGTCGGAGTGGGCCAACCCGGACACGCTGATCTTCGCCTATACGCCGGTCGAGGATCCAGCCATCTACAGCGATATCTGGCAGCCCTTCATCGATCATCTCGAAGAGGTGACCGAGCGCAACGTGCGCTTCTTCGCGGTGCAGTCCAACTCGGCCCAGGTCGAGGCCATGCGTAGCGGTCGTCTGCACATTGCCGGCTTCTCCACCGGACCGACTCCTTTCGCCGTGAATTTGGCAGGGGCGGTACCGTTTGCCTTGATGGGGTCGGACGACGGCCAGTTCGGCTATACCTTGCAGGTTTTCACCCACGTCGATTCCGATATCGAGGAGATGGAGGACCTGAAGGGCAAGCGTGTGGCTCACACCTCGCCGACCTCCAACTCCGGCAACCTGGCGCCACGGGCGCTGTTCCCCGAGCTCGGCATCGTGCCCGACGAGGATTACGAGGTCGTCTATTCCGGCAGCCACGACCAGTCGATGCTCGGCGTGGTCGCTCGCGACTACGATGCCGCCCCGGTGGCTTCCGAGGTGGTCGAACGCATGGCGGCGCGGGGCCTCTACGACGAAGAGGACGTGCGCCTGATCTACGAATCCGACCGCTTCCCCACTACTTCTTACAACTACGCCCACAACCTGCACCCCGACCTTGTCGAGAAGATCGAGGAGGCCTTCTTCAGCTTCGACTTCGCAGGTACCGCGTTGGGTGAGGAGTTCGAGGGTGTGGAGAAGTTCATCCCCATCAACTACCAGGAGCACTGGGAGGTCATTCGTACCATCCAGGCCGCCAATGACGTGCGTTACACCCGAGAGGACCTGGAGCAGGAGTAATCCCGGGCACGAGCAAGCCTGAGCCCCCGGCCTGGCCGGGGGCGTCTCTCTGTTTCCCTGTTGCACGAGGTGGGTGAATGCTGGAAATCACGAAGCTGGTCAAGCGCTACGGCCGGGATGAGCCGGTGCTTAAGGAGCTGGACCTCAAGGTTGAGGGTAGCAGCGTGGTTTCGATCGTTGGCGCCTCCGGCGCCGGCAAGAGCACCATGCTGCGCTGTATCAACCGCCTGGTGGAACCTACCTCCGGTTCGATCAAGCTCAACGGTAACGAACTGGTCAACCTGCGCGGGGGGGAATTGCGTCGCGCCCGGCGCAAGATCGGCATGGTCTTTCAGGGCTTCAACCTGATCGACCGGCTGACGGTGATGGAGAACGTGCTGGCCGGGAGGCTCGGTTACGTCAACCTGTTCCAGGCGATCACCCGACGCTACCCGCAAAGCGACATAGAGCGTGCCTTCTCCCTGATGGAGCGGGTGGGCATCGCCCACTACGCCAACAAGCGTGCCGACGAACTTTCCGGGGGCGAGCGCCAGCGGGTCGGCGTGGTGCGGGCGCTGATGCAGGAGCCCGAGATCCTGTTGGCGGACGAACCGACGGCCTCCCTCGATCCGCGCACCTCCGAGCAGATCATGAAGCTGCTGCAGAGCCTGGCCAGCGAGCTCTCGTTGCCGGTGCTGATCAATATCCACAACGTGGCCCAGGCCAAGGCCTATACCGAACGTATCGTCGGGCTGCGCCACGGCAGGATGATCTTCGATGGCCTGCCCGCCGACTTCGACAAGGAGGCGCTCGACGCCATTTACGGCGGTATCGAGACGGCCGAGGACGAGATCACCGAGGAGCCCGGACGTTCGGGGCGGGAGGTCACCCATGACGCCCCCTGACCACGCCGCGCCGCGCACCTGGCGCAAGCCGCCGTTCATCGCCAACCCGCTGCTGCGCTATGGACTGTGGCTGGTGGTGATCGTCTACCTGGTATGGGCCTTCGGCTCGCTGCCGTTCAACTGGGCACGCATCAGCGAGGGCCTGCCGCGGGCGGCGCGTATCTTTGGCGGCGGTTTTCCGCCCAGCTTCGAGCGCAGTGGCCTGCTGATCACCGGCTTCAAGGAGAGCTTCCAGATCGCCATCCTGGCCACGCTGCTCGGGGTGGCGCTGTCGATCCCCTTTGCCGTGATGGCGGCCAAGAACGTCGCACCCAAACCCATCTATCTGTTGGGGCGTGCGGTGATCATCATTTCGCGCAGCTTCCACCCGGTGATCGTCGCCATCCTGTTCGTCGCCGCGGTGGGCTTCGGCCCGCTGGCCGGGATCCTCACGCTGACGATCTACTCGATCGGCTTCGTCGGCAAGTTGCTCGCCGAGGAGATCGAGGAGATCGACTGGGGGCAGGTCGAGGCGATGAAGGCCGCCGGGGCGGGTTACCTGGCAACGCTTATCTACGCCGTGTTTCCCCAGATCCTACCGCGCCAGGTGGGTCTCTCCATGTATCAGCTCGACAGCAACCTGCGCGCTTCTGCGGTGGTCGGTATCGTCGGTGCCGGCGGCATCGGCGGTACGCTGATGAACGCCTTCGGTCGCTACGACTACGATTTCGCCTTTGCCATCCTGCTCACGATCATCGCGGTGATTCTGATCAGTGAAGGTATCAGCGGCTGGGTGAGGAAAAAGATATGGTAGATCATGCCGGTGCCTTGGCCGACCGCGTCTGGCAACGTTACGACCGCAAGCAGCGATTGATTCGCTACGCCGTGCTGCTGGTTACCGCGATGGTGGTTTACTGGGCGGTACGCGACATCGACATCTTCTGGCCCTGGGTGTGGGACGCACCCAATCAGATCTCTAGCCTGGGTGCGCGCATGTGGCCGCCCGACCCCTCGCGGCTTGCCGCTATCGTCAGTGCGCTGCTCGAAACCGTACACATCGCCACGCTGGCTACGGCGCTGACGATTTTCATTGCCCTGCCGGTATCCTATATCGCGGCCCAGAACACCACCCCCAACCGCGCCTGCCTGTGGCTGGGACGCTTCATCCTGGTGGCCAGCCGCTCGGTGAATACCATCATCTGGGCACTGCTGTTCGTGGCCATCTTCGGGCCCGGTGTGCTGGCGGGGATATTGGCCATCATGTTTCGCTCCATCGGCTTCATCGGCAAGCTGATGGGCGAGGCGATCGAGGAGATCGATCGCCGCCCGGTGGAGGCGATGGAAGCCACCGGTGCCTCCAAGGCCAAGGTGATTGCTTACGCCATCGTGCCTCAGGTCATGCCGGCCTTCTTCGCCATCGTCATCCTGCGTTGGGATATCAACATCCGCGAGTCGACGGTGCTGGGTCTGGTGGGGGCCGGCGGCATCGGGGTGATCCTGCAGGGCGCCATCGATACCTTCGCCTGGCCCACGGTGGCCACCATCCTGATCGCCATTGTCGTCCTGGTGCTGATCGGCGAGGCGGTGACTGGGCTGCTGCGGCGCAAGGTGCTCTAGGCTTCCGTCGGTTGACCTGTGCGGCACCCATTGCCATGTTGAAGGCGAGTGCCCGTTGCGGGCGTTCCCATACATTGCATCAAGGAGAGGCTATGACAACGTATATCGTGGTGGCCGATGCGGCTCGAGCACGCGTGTTCACGCGCGATGCGCTGAAGCTGGAGGAAAAGGAGAACCTGGTGCACGCCGAAGGGCGTCTGCATGAGGGAGATCTGGTCACCGGCGAGACGGGAGCCGTCGATGAGTCGACCTCTCACACCCGGCGCTCCAGCCGGGGCGACAGTGTAGCCCTGGATCGCGAGGCGGAGATTTTCGCCAAGCAGATTGCCGAGCGCATCTACAAGGCCAGGGTCGACAACAGCATGGACAAGCTGATCATCGTCGCGCCGCCTCGGTTTCTGGGCGTCTTGCGCGACAAGATTGACGGACCGACCAGCAAATTGATCATCCATACCCTCGACAAGGACCTTTCCAAAGCGCCGCTGGGCGATATCCAGAAGGCGGTCAGTGACATGCGCTGAATGACGGCGCTGCAAGACTCTCGCCTCAAGAAAAGGGCGTTCTTGCCGATAAGGGAAGCATTGGCGGCGGAGATTCGCTGCATCTCGATTCCCCCCTTCAGTGAGAACGCCCATGCATCTCAAGTCGATACGCCAGTTCGTGGTCCTGCTGGCCGGGCCATGCCTGTTGATCGTGGTCGCTGCCCTGGTCGTCTACGGCCTTTTCTCATCGGCACGCACCCAGCAAACGGTCGAAACCCATACCCGCGAACTGCTCGAGGCAGGTATCGATGAACGTTTGGAGGTGCTGGCCGAGGCCGAGGCCGGGCGGATCCAGCGTGAGCTTGAGCACGCCTTGACCCTGGCGACTCAGCTGGCCAATGCCAATGCGCTGATGGGTATGCAGGATGACAGCGGCCGTACGGCCCTCGGCCTGAGCCGGCGTGAACTCTCCAACCTGGTGCGTCAGACCGTCGTCCAGAACCCCTCGCTGCTGGATGCCTACATCGGCTGGGAGCCCGATGCCTTCGGCCGTGATGCGCTGTATGCCGATCTCGGCGAGAGCGACGGCTATGACGGTAGCGGCCGTTTCATGCCCTGGTGGTACCGCACCGGGGAGGGGCAGGTGGAAGTGCTGCCGTTAGGCACTACCATGGAGAGCACCGAAGTGCTCTCCAGCGGCGTGCGCGAAGGCGAATATTATCTCTGCCCGCGCGAGTCCCTCGTTCCCTGCATCATCGACCCGGCTCCCTATGATTTCGGCGGCGAGACGCTGCTGGTGACCTCGTTCAACGTACCGATCCTGGTGAACGGCGATTTTCGTGGTGTGGCGGGGGTCGACCTCTCGCTGGATTTCATTCAGGAACTGCTGCTGCAGGCCAATGCCGAACTCTATGCCGGTGCCGGTGAAATGGCTCTGGTGGCGGGGCGTGGGGGACTGGTGGCCTATACCGCCGATGCCGAGCGTCTCGGCGCGGCGGCGGACGATACCTTCGACAGCCAGGTCATGACGGCTCTCGACCAGGCAAAGACGGCGGGTTCAAGCGTCGGCCTGACGCGCAACGGCGTGCTGGAGCGCTATCAGCCCTTCACCATCGGCACCAGCGAGCAACCCTGGACGCTGTTGATCCGGCTACCCGAGGAGGCGGTCATGGCGGAGCTTGCCGCGCTGCAGGCGATGCTGGGCGAGCAGCGACGTGGCGATACGCTGGGCATGGCGCTGGTCGGCCTGCTGCTGGCGGCACTGGGTCTCGCGGCGCTGTGGTGGGTCGGCACTCGGGTCTCACGTCCGCTGCGCCTGCTGGCCGACCGCATGCGCGATATCGCTTCCGGTGAAGGTGACCTGACCCAACGGCTGCCGGTGCGCGGGCGCGACGAAAGCGCCGAACTCGCGATCCAGTTCAATGCCTTCGTCGACAAGATTCATGACGTGCTGGTCGACGTGCGTGACAGCAGTGAATCGGTGCGCTTGGCGTCCAGCGAGATTGCCAGCGGCGGTGAGGACCTGTCGCGTCGCACCGAACAGGCTGCCGCCAGCCTGCAGCAGACGTCGGCTTCCATGGAGCAGATCTCGGCGACGGTCGAGCACACCTCGGCGTCCTCGCGGGAGGCGAACGGCCTGTCGAAGTCGGCCGCCGAAGTGGCGCAGCGTTCGGGTGAGACGGTCAATCAGGTGGTAAGCACCATGGACGAGATCAGCCGCTCCTCGGAAAAGATTGGCGCAATCGTCAAGGTGATCGACGGTATTGCCTTCCAGACCAACCTGCTGGCGCTCAATGCGTCGGTTGAGGCAGCACGGGCCGGCGAGCACGGGCGCGGCTTCGCCGTGGTCGCCGGGGAGGTGCGCCAACTGGCCACGCGTAGCGCCGAGGCCTCGCGTGATATTCGTCATCTGATCGATGCCTCGACTCAGCGTGTCGCCAGCGGTGCCGAGCTGGTTGGGCGTGCCGGAGAGAGCATGGGCGAGTTGGTGGCCAGCGTGAATCGGGTGGCCAACATGCTCGGTGAAATCAGTATGGCCGCCGGCGAGCAGAGTGACGGTATCGGCCAGGTCAGCGTGGCGGTGGCCGATCTCGACCGCACGATCCAGCAGAATGCGGCGCTGGTGGAGGAGTCGACCACTGCCGCCGAACAGCTCAGCGAACAGGCCGACCGCCTGGCCAGCGTGGTGGGCGGCTTCAAGCTACGCGACCGCTAGCGGGACGGGGTCAGGACACCGGCGGCAGGTCGATCTCGTCGCTGCGCCTGGCCCCCTCGGTCATCTGTCGACACAGGCGCAGGAATTCGCGCATGCCGGTGGCCAGGTACTTGTGGCGGTGCCAGATGAAGGCGAACTGGCGGCTCAGGTCGAGCTCCGGGGTGGGGATCGGCACCAGGCTGCCGCGGCGAAAGGCGTCGCGCAGCGCCAGCTTGGATACGCAGCCGATGCCGAGCCCCGACTCCACCGCCCGCTTGATGCCTTCGGTGTGCTCCAGCTCCAGCAGCGTATTGAAGCGGCCGCGCCGGTGCCGAGCGGCCTGCTCCAGGGTCATGCGCGTGCCGGAGCCCTGCTCGCGCATGATCCACGCCTCACGCAGCAGCCGCTCCAGTTCGACGGGCCCCTGTCCGGCCAGCGGATGGCGAGGGGAGCAGAACACCGACAGCTCGTCCTCTACCCATGGCTGGGTGATGATGTCCTCGTCCTCGCAGTGCCCCTCGATGAGTCCCAGATCGAGCTCGTGTTGACGCACGCGCTCGACGATTTCCCTCGTATTGCGAACCGCCAGGCGCACCCGGCTCCCCGGGTGGCGCTGCATGAAGTCGCTGATCAGCAGCGTCGCCAGATAGTTGCCGATGGTCAGCGTGGCGCCCACGTCGAGCGAGCCGATGCCCTGCTGGCCATGCAGGATCTCCTCGATCTCCTCGGCGCGATCGAGCAGTGCCACGGCCTTGGGTAGCAGCTGGAAGCCCAGCGCATTGAGCCGCAGCTTTTTGCCGATTCGATCGAGCAGCTGGCAGTCGAACTGCCGTTCGAGCTCCCCCAGGGCGGTACTGGTGGCCGACTGGGACATGGAGAGCGCCCGCGCGGCGCGGGAGACGCTCTCGTGCTGGGCGACGGCGACGAAGACCTCGAGTTGGCGCAGAGTGAAGTGCATCAAACGACTCGTTGTTGATCTATATCAGTAGACTGGATAAAGGTTATCCATACAATCCAATTAACAGATAAACCCTGCGCTCTTATAATGCAAGCAAATCGATTTGCCCTTTGCGTTATTCGAAATTGGAATAGACAGGAGCCGGCATGAGCAAGTTTGCGTTAGAGGAAGTTCTCAGCGTCCACCACTGGAACGATACCCTCTTCAGCTTTCGTACCACCCGCGAGCGCAGCCTGCGCTTCAAGAACGGTCAGTTCGTGATGATCGGTCTCGAGGTGAACGGCAAGCCCTTGATGCGGGCCTATTCCATTGCCAGTCCCAACTACGAGGACCATCTCGAATTCTTCAGCATCAAGGTGCCCGACGGCCCGCTGACCTCACGCCTGCAGCACCTCAAGGTAGGCGATCAGATCATGGTCAGCCGCAAGCCCACCGGGACCCTGGTCACCGATGACCTGCTGCCGGGACGCAACCTCTACTTCCTTTCCACCGGGACCGGCCTGGCTCCGTTCATGAGCCTGATCCAGGACCCGGAAGTCTATGAGCGCTACGAGAAGGTGATTCTGGTACACGGCGTGCGCAGCGTCAGCGAGCTGGCCTATGCCGATTTCATCCAGAAGGAGCTGCCGGCCCACGAGTACCTGGGCGACGAGATCCGCGAGAAGCTGGTCTACTACCCCACCGTGACCCGGGAGGATTTCCATACCATGGGCCGCCTCACCGACCATATACGCAGCGGCAAGCTGTTCGAGGATACCGGCGTGGCGCCGATGGATCCCAAGCAGGACCGCGCCATGATCTGCGGCAGCCCGGCAATGCTCGACGAGACCAGCGCGCTGCTCGACGACCTGGGCTTCAATATCTCGCCGCGCATGGGCGAGCCGGGGGATTACGTGATCGAGCGCGCCTTCGTCGAGAAGTAAAAAGGGACGCTCGCCCACGTTTCGGGGCTTGCCGAGCTTCAAAAAAACCCACGTCCTGGCGGTCGTGGGTTTTGCTTATTGCCTTCGGCTGTTACACCGCATCCTTGCCGGTTTCGCCGGTACGAATCCGGATCACCTGCTCCAGTGGGGTGATGAAGATCTTGCCGTCACCGATCTTGCCGGTATTGGCCACCTGGGTGATGGCGTCGATCACCTGCTCGACGAGATCGTCATCGATGGCGATCTCCACCTTCACCTTGGGCAGAAAGTCGACCACGTACTCGGCGCCACGGTAGAGCTCGGTATGGCCCTTCTGGCGACCGAAGCCCTTCACCTCGGTCACGGTGATGCCCTGTACCCCGATCTCGGAAAGCGACTCGCGTACGTCGTCGAGCTTGAACGGCTTGATGATGGCGGTCACCAGTTTCATGATCTGTTTCCTCATTGTCTTGCGGGGTTCGTCGCTCGAACCCGAGCGGGTGCGATCAGTTGGTCTCAAGCATACACCGCCCTTGGCTGGAAGAAAAAAGGCTCCCCGCAGGGAGCCCGGTAAAGCCAGGATGTTTCATTCTGCGCGAGGCTGACCAACGGCTGCCCCAGCGGCGTAGCCGCCGGACTGCGGACGGCCGCCGCTGCTGCCGTAGCCCTTGGCGATGCTGAACTCGGGATAGGCTTCCATGCCGCACTCGGCAAGGTCGACCCCTTCGTACTCTTCTTCTTCGCTGACCCGCACGCCCATGATGGCCTTGATGATCAGCCATGCGGCCAGGCTGGCAGCGAAGACCCAGGCGAAGATCGCTACTCCGCCGATGATCTGGGCGCCGAAGCCGGCATCGGTATTGGACAGCGGTACGGCCAGCAGGCCCCAGATACCCACGATGCCGTGCACCGAGATGGCACCGACCGGATCGTCGATCTTCAGCTTGTCGAGAGTGACGATGGCGCCTACTACGATAATGCCGCCCACGGCACCGATCAGGGTCGCACCCAGCGCGGTGGGCGCCAGCGGTTCAGCGGTGATCGCCACCAGGCCGGCCAGGGCGCCGTTAAGTGCCATGGTCAGGTCGGCCTTGCGGAACCAGACCTTGGCCAGGATCAGTGCGGCGATCACACCACCGGCTGCCGCAGCGTTGGTGTTGACCAGTACCTGTGCCACGTTGTTGGCCGAGGCTACATCGGAGAGCTTGAGCTCCGAGCCACCGTTGAAGCCGAACCAGCCCATCCACAGGATGAAGGTGCCCAGAGTGGCCAGCGGTAGATTGGCGCCCGGAATGGCATGGATGCTGCCGTCCTTGCCGTACTTGCCCTTGCGCGGGCCAAGAACGAGCACGCCGGCCAGCGCTGCGGCCGCACCGGCCAGGTGCACGATGCCGGAGCCGGCGAAGTCGGAGAAGCCGAGTTCGTCGAGCCAGCCCTCACCCCATGTCCAGTAACCGGACACCGGGTAAATGAAGCCGGTCATGACCACGGCGAAGGCGAGGAAGGACCACAGTTTCATGCGCTCGGCCACGGCGCCGGAGACGATCGACATGGCAGTGGCGACGAAGACCACCTGGAAGAAGAAGTCGGCGCGCATGGAGTAGTAGGGGGCGTCTTCGCCACCGGCAGTGACTGCATCGACGCTGTTTTCGCCACCGATCAACACGCCCAGGTTGGGCAGGATGCCGCCGGCGTCGCTGGAGTACATGATGGCGTAGCCCACCAGCAGGTACATGGTGCAGGCGATGGCGAACAGGGCAATGTTCTTCGTCAGAATTTCCGCGGTGTTCTTGGCGCGTACCAGGCCAGCTTCCAGCATCGAGAAGCCGGCGGCCATCCACATCACGAACACGCCACAGATCAGAAAATAGAAGGTGTCGAGCGCGTAGCTCAACTCTGCAAGTTCATTCATGGGAGTTTCTCCGTTGTTCTCGTTATTGCGATCAAACGGCTTCGGCGCCACGCTCGCCGGTACGGATGCGGATCACATCCTCCAGCGGCGTCACGAAGACCTTGCCATCGCCGATCTTGCCGCTATTGGCTGCGCTGCAGATGGCGTCGAGCACGCTCTCGACGCGTGAGTCGTCCACGGCGACCTCGACCTTCACCTTGGG
>NZ_JBYCKL010000108.1:0-28150 GCF_057473365.1 Halomonas sp. TH-94 | reverse complement strand
GGCAATTTCTCCGCTTCGCACTGCCGCGACTGCTTGAGCAGCGCCAGCAGGATATCGCCGTCACGCTTGATCAGGCTTGGCTTTATCTCTTCGATCTCGGCGAGCTGGTGGCGGTTCTCGGGCATCCGCTCTGCCATGCTGTAGAGCACCCGGTCGTTGACCAGCCATCCACGCGGCAAATTGCGCCGCCGTGCCTCGCCCTCGCGCCAGGTGGTCAACAGCCGATAGGCCTCGATCTGGCGGGGAGTAAGCCGCCACAATTGGCGTTGCCGGCGATACCACTGTCCGTCTGCCTGGTCGCTGCGCAGCGCCTGGGCCATCAGTTCGCGGCAGTCGGCATCGAGCCATTCACGCCGCCCAAGCCGCTCCAGCGCCTCGCGCTGGTGCTCCCATACCTTGAGCAGGAAAACCACATCGAGCGCTGCATACAAGCACTGAGAATCGCTCAACGGACGCTTCAGCCAGTCGGAGCGGGTCTCGTCCTTGGGCAGGGTCTCCCCGGTCCAGTGCTGCACCAGGCGTTGATAGCCCATGGCGGGGTCTTCGCCCAACAGCGCCTGGGCGATCTGCGTATCCACCAACGGGGCGACCGGCGCGTCTGCCCAGTGTGCCAGCACCTCGAGATCCTCGCTGCTGGCATGCAGTAGCTTCAGTGGCCCTTCCCCCAGCAGCCGGCGAAAAGCATCCGTACAGTCGACCTGGAGAGGATCGATCAGCCAGGCAGCCCCCCCGACGGAGAACTGGATCAGGGCGGGAATCGGGTGAAAGGTCTTCTCGCGGAAAAACTCGGTATCCAGCGCGATCACTTCAGCCTGGGCCACCTCGGCGCAGGCGGCATCCAGCGCCTCGGGGTTATCGATCCAGCGTATCTCGGGGGTCAGGGTCATGCAGTCATCCAGCAACAGAAAAAGCGGCGGCTTCAATCACCGCGAAAAGGCAGGCGGCCGTTGAAGGCGCGGCTGAGGGTACCACCATCCACATATTCGAGCTCACCGCCCATGGGCACGCCGTAGGCCAGTCGCGACAGCGTCACCCCATGGGGCGAAAGCTGGGCAGCGATATAGTGCGCCGTGGCCTCACCCTCCACGGTAGGGTTGGTGGCCAGAATCACCTCGCTGATGACGCCTTCGGCAATGCGCGCCTCGAGCTGATCGAGGCCAAGATCCTCGGGGCCGATGCCATCCAACGGCGATAGATGACCGTGGAGCACGAAATAGCGACCGCGGTACCCCCCCGCTTCCTCGATGGCAAGCTGGTCGGCCGGCGACTCTACCACGCACAGCTGGGCGTCGTCGCGTCGGCTGCTGGTGCACAAGCCACAGAGCTCTTCTTCGGTGAGCGTGCGGCAACGCCGGCAGTAGCCGACGTGCTCGATGGCCTGTTCGAGCACGCCCGCCAGGCGGCGCCCGCCATCCCGGTCGCGCTCGAGCAGATGCATCGCCATGCGCTGGGCGGTCTTGGGGCCCACGCCCGGCAGGACACGTAGCGACTCCATCAACCTGTCGACGAGGGGAGAAAAGCTCATCAGAAGGGCATCTTGAAACCCGGCGGAAGATTGAGCCCCGCCGTTGCTTCCTCCATTTTCTCTCGTGAGCTGGACTCTACCTTACGCACGGCATCGTTGACCGCTGCAGCCAGCAGATCCTCGAGCAGCTCCTTGTCCTCTTCCATGACGCTGGGGTCGATATCGACCTTGCTCACGTCGTGTCGTCCGTTCATGGTCACCTTGATCATGCCGGCACCGGCTTCACCGGTGACCTCGGACTTGGCGATCTCTTCCTGGATACGCTGCATCTTCTGCTGCATTTCCTGGGCCTGCTTCATCAGGTTGCCCATTCCACCTTTCATCATGGTCGTTCCTCTCGATTGGCAATGTGAAACTGTCGACTCAGGCCCTTGGCGCCGCTTCGGCCGGCTTGACGCTCGACTCGATCAAGCGCGCACCAAAAGTCTCCTGCAGCTGCTTGACATGGGGGTCGCGATGCAATGCTGCCACCGCCTCGGCATGGCGCTCGGCAGCAATCCGGTCGGCGCGCTGCCGCGGTGTCTCGATATCGGCAGGCAGCACCCCAGGCTCGATGGCAAGCTGACGTACGATGCCGATACCAGCCAGCGCCTCCTGCACACGACGTACGTGAATCTCGGCATTCATGGCCTGCTGCGACGGGTCCAGTCGCAGCGTCAACCGCTTGCCATCATCCCTTTCGACAACGCAGTGGGCCGCGAGGTTGCGAGTCAGCCCGCCCAGGCCGAGGGAGTCGAAACCGTGCAGCCAGCGGTCATGGTTGATCGGTTCACCGCTCCCGGCGCTGCCTGCCTCCGCCTGCCATCCGGGCACTTCGGCGTCAGAAGCATCGGTGGCGGGCTCTTCAGCCGCCAATACAGGGGCGTCCACGACAGCAGCCTCAGCCTCTTCCACCTCTAGTGCCCCATTGACGCCAGCAGTGTCGGGCGGCGTCGCCACGACTGCCGTCATCACGGGCTCTTGCGGGAGAGTCGCCGCGGGCTCACTTGGTGCGGCTTGCTCCATCTCCTGGGCCGAAGCGTAAGCCGCGTCATCCTGTGGCGCTGCCGTTTCCTCGTCGGCCAGCGCTTCCCAAGGCGGGGGCGGCTCTGGCACCCGCTGAACCGTGGCCTGAACCTCCGCGGGAACCTGTTCAGCCGGCGGTGCTTCATCAGGCTTGGACGATAGCGGCTGCGGTTCGGATGAGAGCGGCTGACTCGACGTCGGGGATGCCGTGCTTCCTTCGCGCTGAGCAGTGTCAGCCGGCGGCTCTCCTGAACCGCTCGCAGGAGCGGAGCCGCCACCTACGGCTCGCAGCGGCAGCGACGTTTTCGCCGGCTGGGGCACGCCTTGGGGGCGGAAGGCCAGCATGCGCAGCAGCGTCATCTCCAGCGCCGTGCGCAAGTCGGGGGCGTGGGCCATGTCACCGCGCCCCTGTATGCCGATCTGATAGTAGAGCTGCACGTCCTCGGCGGTGAAACGCGAGGCCAGGGCAAGCACCGTATCGCGGTCGCCATGTGTATTGTCCACCGCGTCCGGCACCATCTGAGCCACGGCCAGGCGATGCAGAATGGCGGCCAGATCATCGAGTACCGCGGCGAAATCGGGCCCCTGTTCCGCCAGCTGAGCGATCTCTGCCAGCAGCCTCGGCGCATCCACGTCCGCCAATGCCTCGACCAGAGCGAGCACGTGGCGGTGGTCCAGCGTACCCAGCATGGCGGCCACGTCGGCATGACGCACCTGGCCCTGGCCGAAGGCGATGCCCTGGTCGGTCAGGCTCATGGCGTCGCGCATTGAACCGTCTGCTGCACGTCCAAGCAGCCACAGTGCGCTCTCCTCGAAGCCGATACCCTCGGCCTCGAGCACCTTGGCAAGGTGAGTGACGATGCGCTCCGGTGGCATGTTCTTGAGCGTGAACTGCAGGCAGCGTGACAGCACCGTGGCGGGCAGCTTCTGCGGATCGGTGGTGGCGAGCAGAAACTTGACGTGGGGCGGCGGCTCTTCCAGGGTCTTGAGCAGCGCATTGAAGCTGCTGGTGGAAAGCATGTGCACCTCGTCGATGAGGTACACCTTGTAGCGTCCCTGGGTCGGGGCGTACTGCACGTTGTCGAGCAGTTCGCGGGTGTCTTCCACCTTGGTGCGCGAGGCGGCATCGACTTCGATCAGGTCGACGAAGCGCCCCTCGTCGATGGCGCGACAACTGTCGCACTCCCCGCAAGGCGTAGAAGTGACGCCCTCGTCACCGTATCCCTTGGCCGTGCAGTTGAGGCATTTGGCAAGTATTCTTGCCAGTGTCGTCTTGCCCACCCCTCGCGTACCGGTAAACAGATAGGCATGGTGCAGACGCCCCTGGTCGAGCGCATTGACCAGTGCACGCTGGACGTGCTCCTGGCCGACCAGTTCATGGAACGTACGCGGCCGCCACTTGCGGGCCAGAACCTGATAGCTCATTGCTGTACGGATTCCTTGCAACAGGGCTGGCGGGCAGCCTATCGGAGCAGGGCCTACTTCACCCCGACGAGTCGTTCGGTGACGAGCCGAACACGAAAACCTCCATTCTACCGGCTGACGCCAAGTGCGCAAAGTTCACCCTGCCGTGCGGCGGCTTAGCGTCCTGCGCGCGCAGCGCGGGGCACTGGATCAGCCCGCAGACTGTGCTAGCATCCGTTGAGTATTTTCTACATCCAAGGACCTCTCCATGAGTGAGCCTCGCTGCGCCTCATATTATACCGCCTCGATCCACCAGGAGTCGGACTACCCCCGGCTCGAGGGCGAGATCCGGGTCGATGTCGCCATCGTCGGTGGAGGTTTCACCGGCGTGGCAACGGCGGTGGAGCTGTCCGAGCGTGGCTACCGGGTCGCCATCGTCGAGGCCAACAGGATCGGCTGGGGCGCCAGCGGTCGTAACGGCGGCCAGGTGACCGGCAGCCTCTCCGGCGAGGCGGCCATGCGCAAGCAGATGCGCCGCACCCTTGGAGAGGCCGCCGACGACTTCGTCTGGGACCTGCGCTGGCGCGGACAACGCATCATCCGAGAAAGAGTCAATCAGTATGGCATCGCCTGCGACCTGAAGCACGGCCACCTTCAGGCAGCCTGGAAGCCCTCGCACATGCCAGCCCTCGAGGCCGACTTCGAGGCCTGCCAGGCCCGCGGCATGGGGGAGTACGTAGAGCTCCTCGATGCACGCCAGGTGCGCGACGTGGTGCGAACCGAGCTCTACCGTGGCGGGCTGCTCAATCACTACAACCTGCACCTGCACCCGCTCAACCTGTGCCTGGGCGAGGCGCGTGTCGCCGAATCCCTGGGCGCGCGGATATTCGAGCACTCGCCGGTCGTGCGCATCGACCACGGCCCCACCCCCGCCGTGATCACTGCGAACGGCAGCGTCCGCGCCGACCGCGTACTGCTGGCGGGCAACGCCTATCACCGGCTGGAACGGCGCCACCTGGGCGGCAAGCTGTTTCCGGCGTCGCTCGGCATCGTCACCACCGCGCCTCTGGGCGGGCTTGCCGAGGCCATCAACCCGCTGGACCTGGCGGTGTACGACTGCCGCTTCGTTCTCGACTATTACCGACTCACTGCCGATGGCCGCCTGTTGTTCGGCGGCGGAGCCAACTATTCGGGCAAGGACTCACCCGACATCGCCGCCGAGCTGCGCCCGCGCCTGGAAGCTACCTTCCCCCAGCTCAAAGGAACGCCGATCGACTACGCCTGGCAGGGTATGGCCGGCATCGTGGTCAATCGCATTCCCATGCTGGGGCGAATTTCCGATACCGTTTACTACGCCCAAGGCTACTCGGGCCATGGCGTAGCCACCTCGCACATCGTCGGTGAAATCATGGCCAAGGCGATTTCCGGCCACCTGGAGGAGTTCGACACCTTCGCCGCCTGCCGCCACCCCAAAGTGCCGTTCGGCGATGCGCTGGGCAACCCGCTGCTGGCCGTGGGAATGTGGTATTACCAGCTTCTCGAGCGCTGGCGCTAGACCTGGCTGGCGTGATGCGTTGGCCAATCGGGAGTCACGCTGCTTATAGTGGGCTTCGCCAATAACGAAACTGCGAGTGTACGGCCATGCCAGCAGCCTTCCCCGACCGCATCGACCCCTTTCGCGTCGCCCGCCTGCCCGATATCCGATTCGGTAACGGCAGTATTCAACTGCTCCCGGCGCTGATCGCCGACTGCGGCTCACACGTGCTGGTGGTGACCGGCAGGCGCTCCTTCGTCGAGTCACCGCGCTGGGGAGAGTTGGTCGCGGCCCTCGAAACGCAAGGCGCTACCTGGCATCACGTCGCTATCGAAGGGGAGCCTTCCCCGCAGCGGGTGGATGCCATCGTCAGCGAATTTAAAGAGCGCCCCATAGATGTCGTCGTTGCCATTGGCGGTGGGAGCGTACTGGATGCCGCCAAAGCCGTCGCCGGCCTGCTACGCCCCGGCAACTCCGTGATGGATCATCTCGAGGGGGTAGGACGCGGCCTGCCCTACCATGGCCCCGCGGTACCGCTGATCGCCGTACCCACTACTGCCGGCACCGGCAGCGAAGCCACCAAGAATGCCGTGCTCAGCGTTCAGGGGCCCGAAGGCTACAAGAAGTCGTTTCGCGATGAGCGACTGGTCGCCGCCGTCGCCCTGATCGACCCCGAACTACTGGCCGGTTGCCCCAAGACGCAGATCGCCGCCAACGCCATGGACGCCTTCACCCAGCTGTTGGAATCATACGTCTCGCTCAATGCCAGCCCTGCCACTGACGCACTCGCCTGGTCCGGCATGCAGGCCTTCTGTCACGGTTTCTGGCCGGCCTGGGAATCGAATCACCCCGAGGCCGAGCGAGGCTACGGACAAATTGCCTACGCCTCGTTGATGTCGGGGATCGCCCTGGCGCAGGCAGGCCTGGGCTCGGTTCATGGGCTGGCTTCCCCGCTGGGGGCCTTCTTCCCGATTCCCCACGGCACGGTGTGCGGCACACTGGTCGCCGAGGCCACGGCGGTCAACATCGCAGCACTGCGCCAGCGTGAGCCGAGCCATTCAGCTCTGCCCAAGTACGCCGAAGCCGGCCGGTTGGTCGCCGGCGAGCGCGAACTGGGGGAAGAGGAGGCCTGCGAGGCTCTGGTCGCGACGCTGCGCAACTGGACCCACAGCCTCGACATACCGAGACTCGGTGCCTACGGCATGCGCCAGGACGACATCGAACGCGTGGTCGCCAACGCCCGGGGCGGCAGCATGAAGACCAACCCTCTTATACTGACCGACACAGAGCTGGGTACGCTGCTGGAAAGCCGACTGTAGACCCTGCCTTCGGTGCGGCCTGGCGCTGACTACCGACTGGAGAGATGCCAATGCTGGATGCCACCGAGAAGCGCATCGTGGAGCGCTGCGAGGCACTGATGGCTGATACCCTGGCGCTGACCCGCGACCTGGTGCGCAGCTACAGCGTACTGGGTCAGGAGCACGGCGCACTGGCGACCATGGAGCGCTGGTTCGAGCGCCTCGGCCTACCCACCACCCGGGTAACGCTGGACCCACCCGGCTTTGCCGAGCACCCTCACCGCGCACCCGTCGAGTGGGAATGCGACGGTCGCTATAATCTCGTGGCCCAACTCAACGCCGGCGCACCGGGGCCGCATCTGGTGCTCAACGGCCATCTCGACGTCGTGCCCGCCGAGCCCACCGACATGTGGACACGGCCACCGTGGGAGCCCTGGGAAAAGGACGGCTGGCTCTATGGCCGCGGCGCAGGCGACATGAAGGCGGGGATTGCCGCCATGACCATGGCCGTGCAAGCAGTACGCGAAGCCGGCGTTGACATCGCCTTCCCGCTGACCCTGCAGACGGTAATAGAAGAAGAGTGTACGGGAAATGGCGCCCTGGCCTGCCTACACCAAGGGTACTGCGGCGATTTCGTGCTGATACCCGAGCCCTTCGGCAGTCAGATCTATGCCGGCCAGGTCGGCGTGCTGTGGTTCCGCATGCGCCTGGACGGTGTGCCGGCCCATGTGCTCGACACCCGCGCCGGTCGTAACGCCATCGAGACCCTGGTCGAATTCCTTCCTGCTTTCAAGGCATTGGAAGCAGAGATCAACGCCCTGCCCCGCCGCCCGCCCTACGATACCCTCGACAGCCCGTTCAATCTCAGCATTGGCAAGATCGAGGGTGGCAACTGGGCTTCCAGCGTACCGGCTCACGCCAGTCTCGAAGGCCGCGTAGGCTTCCCGCCGGGCATGGCGCCTGAGGAGGTCATGAAGCGCGTTCGACGATGCATCGAGGCGCGTCATGCCGAGTTGGCCGACGGCAGCCCGCTGCCACGAGTGGCGTTCCACGGCTTTCGCTCCGAGGGATTTCTGGTCGATATGGAGAGTCCGGGAATCGCGCTGCTCGCGCGCTGTCATCAAGACCTGATGGGCACGCCTCCCGGCACCTATCTCTCCACCTGCACCACCGACCTGCGCGCCTTCCACGTCAGCAACCAAATCAATGGTACCTGCTACGGCCCTGTGGCAAAGCGCATCCATGGCGTCGACGAATGTGTGGAGATCGACTCGATTCGCCACGTGCTGACTACCTACGCCCTGTTCATACATCGCTGGGCAGGGATGGCCAAGGCCGGTGGCAGCGGATCATAGACAGCAACGCAAAGGGGAGGCCATTGGCCTCCCCTTTGCTGAATCTAGACGCACCTGACGCCGCACCGCTGGTTCAGGCGCAGTCTGCAGCACCCTGACCGAACATGTCGAACAGCAGCTCACGCCCCATAGCGCTCAACACGAACCGGCCGTGCTCGTTGTAAACGGCAGCCTCGCTGTTCTCCAGCACTCGCTGGCAGGCGGGCCACTCTTGAGAGGCCTCTCGCAGCTGCAGCAGAGCGCGGCTGTCGAGCCCCCGGAAGGGAATGGTGATCGTCTCCAACACGTGGCCGTGCTGGTAAAGCAGGAAAGCAGCGTTCGACAAGCACTGGCGCAGGCTGCGCTGGATACCGGCGTTGGGCGTAGCGTCGATCTGCATTGGAACTCATCCTCTCGCAAGCGTTTGCTGCAGTGCATACTAACACCAAAGTCGATATATACCAACGTCTAACAACGAAGCGGCGGCGCGTGTGCACTGCTCGGCTCTTGGCGAGTTCTTGGCGAGTGGCAACGGCAGGAAAGAAAAATGCGCGGACTTTCCACGGCTACACTGACAAAGGGCAGGTAGGGAGGCATGGGTAACAGGGAGCGGAGAACGGCGTGCATTCGAAGCGGGATAGAAGGCAGCGAGGCCCAAATGGAGGCAGCCCCGACAGCCACATCCCGGCACACGCGACCACCACTACCGTTGCTCCCTTCCGGGCCTGGCGGGGTTTGCGGTTTAGCGTTGCGGGAGGACCGACGGGGCCACCACGACACGATGCCGCACAGGGCACCGAACCCGACTTGCATCAATGGCTTGCCGAGTGCGCGTGCACTATACCAGTGGCCGTGCAGACCAGCAAGGGCGCTAGGTCGCCATGGGCCATAACCATGTGTAACGTTGAAATTTCGTGTAGGGTGAAGTGTACGGAGCACATGTACTCAAACGCTCAGGAGGGGCACCCCATGAACAAAGATCCCAACAAGGGCTATATTGCGTTGCTCGGCTGGAGTCTCAATGCCATCGAGGCTGCTGAGAATTTCGACCGTCGCTATATCGTTGTGGCTCCCGAATGGGCAGAGGAATACTGCCAGAAACACGACATTCCCCACATCGCCTGGAATTTCGAGCGGCTCAACGACCGCTCCATGGAAATTGCAGAGACGCTGAAAGAGATGGGAGTCGATGTGGCGATTCCTCTGTTCGAGGAAACCGTCGAGTGGGCTGGAGCCATCAACTCGCTTCTGCTCGACAACCCGCGGCTTTACGGTCAGTCGCTGCTGCTCAGGGACAAGGCGCTAATGAAACGCCGCGCCCAGCTAGGCGGCATTCGGGTAGGGATTTTCGAGGAAGCTCACGACAAGGCCGACGTGGTTCGCTTTCTCAAACGGGTCAACCAGACCCTACTCAAGCTAGACGGCGACCCCAACGACCCCATTCACTTGAAGGCCTTCGACAAGGCCGGCTGCCTGGGGCATCGCGTGATTCGTACCCCGGACGAAGTCGATACCATTCCTGACGAGGAGTTCCCGGTATTGATGGAGTCGCACCTGGACGGCTGGGAGTTTGCCGTGGAGGCGTGGATTCACGACGGCAAGATCGCCTTTTTGAACATCTCGGAGTACGTCACGCTGGGCTACTCCGTGTTCGTGCCCGCCTCCCCGGAACTCGAACAATATCGCCCTCAGATCGAAGCCCAGATCAAGAAGCTGATCAAGACATTCGACATCGATTTCGGCCTGATCCACCCCGAGTATTTCGTCACCAGTGACGGTGAGATGTACTTTGGCGAAGTGGCGTATCGTCCACCCGGCTTCAAGGTATTCGAACTGCTCGAGCGGGTCTACGGCTTCAACGCCTATCAGGCCAGCATGCTGGTGTTCGATCCCAAGACTACCGCCGATGAGGTCAAGGCCTACTTCCCCAGAGAGGTCGAGGATGCCAAGTGTTACGCCGGCTGTTTCGGCGTTTACCCACGTCGGCGCGTGGTGAGCCGCCTGGAGATACCCGAAGAGGTCGAGGACGACCCCTACTTCGAATCTCACGAGCTTACTCCACCCATGGAGGAAACCGTGACCAAGCGCACCGCCTTCGGCACCCACTGGGGGCTGATCTACTTCAAGGGCGAAGATCCGCATCGCTTGCGAGACCTGCTCAAGCACCAGGAAGAGCTTGATTTCTACATCTGATCAAGGCGTCATGGCAGCACAGCCTAGCCCGATCGCAAGGAGTCGGCGTGACCACGAACCGGCACACGCATGAGCCCAGCCAGCCCGCGGTGGATGACAAACTCCGCGGGCTGCTGGTGTATCTGGATGAAGCCATCGCCATGCTCGGCGATGCTCGCGAATTCGCCAAGCCGGGCAAACTGCCGCGGGTGCTGGATACGGCTCGCCGCGTGCTGTTCCAGCCCGGTGGGACCGCAGCGCTCGAGTCACGTGCCAGGGCGCTGGAGGAAGCCGGCGTTTTCCTTGGCTCCGACTGGGCAACGCCGCAATACCTGCTTCCTTCCCTGACCACCTATGCGCTGAAGAGCCCGGATGCCAACACGGTGGTGATCGAGGCATTGAGCGAGCTGCGATTGCTGGCCGTGGCCAAGGGGGTTTATCCCCATGCTCTCGTATCCGCCGAACAGGCTCACCATTATCTGACCCAGGTGATGGCACTCAATCTTTGGCTGCTATTCAGCACCCCCAGCGAAGCGGAACGAGAAACCCAGGGCCGGTTGGCAAAAATCCCACGCCACCTGTTTCATCACTTGGCCGAGCGTATCGGCTATGAACACATCATCGACAAGCTGATCGAAGAGATCTGGCGCATCCTCCAGCAGCGACCGATCCAGGTGGATTCGGTCAAGCAGATGATCACTCAGATCGCCCTCTGCCAGGCCAACCCGGCTATCGATCTGGGTATCAGCGGCCAGGGCGCCGACCGCCTGGTCAGCTCGCTGTTCGGCCCCACCTGGGCCTGCCGCGAGGACCCCGGCGTAGAGATTTATCGTGACCGCCTGATGAGCATGGACAACAGCGCGCTGCAGGGAGAAGCCACCGGCTTTGCACGCGCCATGCACGACACCGGACTTGTTTCCGCTTATCACCCGGTGCTGTTGCGCCATTTGCTGGAGCACAACGATCACTTACTGGCCGAAGCGCTAGGATTATCCTCCACGGGGCGCGACTGCCTGCTGTGCTATCGAGAGTTGGCACACGCCCTGATTCGTAGCGCCGTACATCCCGCCACTCCTCAAGCGGTGTACGGCTTGTCCTTGATGCTGGAGCGCGGGATTCTTTACCAGCCTCCCGTGGCCCCTGCGATGTGGCGCCAACTGGGTCTGCCGCTTTCGGAGTGGTCCCAGGAACGCCTCAAGCTCGCTTTCGGTGACGCGGTTTCCCCGCGCGCTCGCCTGCTCGAAGGCGTGCTGTGCATGCTGGGTCAGCCCCTTGGCGTAGGCCAGGGCAACAATCCGACCTGCCAGTCGGCACGGGCGCTGTCCATGTGGGCCTACAACGACCCCGACTATCTCCTGCAAATGGTGGCCTGGGCCGCACGCGACGACGATATCATCATGCATTTCGAGGGGATGCCGCTCTCCTCCATGGCAAGCGTTTCCGGGGTTGCGACTAGCCTGCCCACCGATCTCGACCCGGTATCGCTTATCGTCGTGCCGCATCTGGACCGCATCTATGCCGAGATGGGCCGGCGCTGTATCGGCCGCGAGGGCGACCCGCACCGCTGGGTCAACCCAGAATTCCACGGCTGGTGGGCTGGCCGCGGGTTTCGCATCAATGTAGACGTCGCCACCGGGCAGCTGCATGATCTGGACGCGTTCCTGCGCCACTTCTACGCCAGCTATCATCCCTACTACAACGGCAACCAACCGCTCATTCACCCACAGCCGGCCGGCATCGCCGTGACCGATAGCGCAGCGCGCTTCATCGGCTGGCACGCCATCTCCATCCTGCGCGTCTCCCTCGACCCGTCGGAGGTGATGCGGATCTACTTCTTCAACCCCAATAACGACAGCGGTCAGGATTGGGGCGACGGCGTTCAGGTCAGCACCGCCGGCAACGGCGAACGTTTCGGCGAAGCCTCTCTGCCCTTCGAGCAGTTCGCTTCACGCCTGTACATCTTTCACTACGATCCGCTAGAGCGTGGCGAGCTGGCCTACATCGCCCAGGAAGAACTCGATCGAGTCACCGGCTACATCCACCGTAGCTGGGGTGCCGACCGGATACCGGCGACGGAGCTGCAGGCCGACAGCGGACACACGAAACCACTCGATTGATCCGCATCGGGACAATGACGTATGGGTCTGACAAAATGAGCTCATCCTAAATAAAGGCAAGGCCCGAGGTAAGCTCAAATGGATTTCAAGTTATTGATGGTGTTCGTCGATCAGGACATGACAGAGGCTGTGCTGGATGCCTCACGTGAAGCAGGCGCGACCGGGGCCACTATCATCAACAATGCTCAGGGTCAGGGGCTCAAGCCGCACCTGACCTTCTTCGGTCTCGAGTTCATGGCGTCGCGCAGCGTCATTCTGATTCTGGTGGAAGCACGGCGCTCCCAGACCGTTCTGCAGGCCGTGACTACGGCAGGCAAGCTCGATGAGAGCCTTAACACGGGCATTGCCCTGGAGCTTGAGGTTTCCCAGGCGCTGGGGCTGACGGAGCACATCAAGGCCCTTAGCAAGGAACATCCACTCAACTGACAACCTATTCAGGCGGTTGCCCTGAACCGGTAAGCCGCCTTTCCACGAGTTCGAGATTGTCCTGGGAACCCAATAGCACCAGCACATCATTGACCTGCACTTCCGTAGACCCGGCAGGATAACGTTCGCGTTCATCGTTACGTACGAGCGCAGTAACAGACACATGGTCCTGCTCAGTATCGAGCTGGGACAGACACTGCCCGATCGCCGGAGAACCTTCGGATAGGAGCACGGAATGGAGACGCTCCTGTTCCGACGCTTCAGGCTTGATGTTGTCCAAGGTGCCACGGAACAGCTCCCTGAGCATACGGTAGTGACTGCTGCGCTGCTCCTGCAAGTGCTTGGCAACGCGGTATAGCGGTACGCCCAGCGACTGCAGCGCATGGGAGGTCAACAGCATGCTGGCCTCCAGCGTTTCGGGGATGACCTCGGTGGCCCCGGCATTGCGCAGCTCCTCGACATGCTGCTGATCGCGGGTACGGACGACGGCCGAAAGACCGGGGTTGAGCCGTTTTGCATTACGCAGCGTCGTTAACGCCGCCGGCCTATCGTCGTGGCTGATGATCAACAGCGAGGCCCGCTGAGCACCGACGTTCTCCAGAATCGAGAGATCCGAGGAGTCACCATAGAATACCGGCTGTCCCGCCATTCTCGCTTCTCTCACGATGGCCGGATCCATATCCAACGCAATGAAGTCGAAGCCCTCGCTCTCCAGAAAACGGCTGACGGTCTGTCCGGTACGCCCAAAGCCGCATATCACTACGTGCCCATCGCTCGCGGTGGGTTCGGTCGGTGACGGCGCATCACCACTTGCTTTGGTTCTCTTCCGAGAGCGTCCAAATAGCCATAGAGCTAGCGGTTGATTGAAACGTATTAGCACCGGCGCCAGTATCATCGAAAACAGCACGGCGTTGAGCACGATTTGTGCCGGGTGGCTGGCGATGACATTGCCTTCAAGGCCAATGGCCAACAGAGCAAAACCGAACTCACCGCCAACGGCCAGCACCAACCCGGTGCGGAAGGCCGTCTGAGGGTCGACCCCCGAGATACGCACGATCAGTGTGACCAGTATCAGCTTGATAGCAAGCAGACCCATCGCTCCCATCAGGGCTTCGAGCCAGATGGTGGGTAGCAGCGCAGGCTCCACCAGCATGCCGATACTGACGAAGAAGAGCCCCAGCAGTACGTCGCGAAACGGACGGATCGTGGATTCCACCTGATGGCGAAATTCCGTGTCGCCGAGCACCATGCCGGCCAGAAAAGCACCGAATGCCATGGAAAGTCCGAGCGTCTTGGTCGTCCATGCAGATACCAACGAAACGAAAAGTACCGTCAAGGTGAACAGCTCTGCCGAGCGACGTTCCGCCACCAGATGAAACAGGGGGCGCAATAGATACCTTCCCGAGAGCAGCACGATGACGAAGGCGAGGAACGCTTTCGCCAAGGCCAACCCCAGCGAGCCCGCCACCTCATGTACGGCAGCCACCCCCAATACGGGAATGATGACCACGAAAGGAACTGCCGTGATGTCCTGGAAAACGGACATGGTCGTGCCAAGCCGCCCATGCCTAGCCTGGCTCTCACCCTGCTCCAACAGCTGCTTGGTAATGATGGACGTCGAGGATTGTGCGAATACTGCACCGACCACGAACGCTGCGGGTCCGGGCAACCCTAGCCACCACGCCATTATCGCCACCACCAAGGTGGTCAACGCCACTTGCGCCGTACCCAAACCTAGGATGGTATGACGAAGGGCATAGATTTGCGGCAAGGAGAAACTCAAGCCGATCGTAAAAAGCAAAAAGACGATGCCGAACTCGGCAATGACGGTGATGTACTCGTTATCGATGACCGGTCCCGCCGTATGGGACCCTAACATCACACCGACCAGAAGATAACCGAGGCTAGGTGGGATTCTCAGGCGCTGAAAAATCAGCACTACCAGTACCGTTGCACCAAGCAACAGCAGCATCTGCACCAGCGCCTGCTCAAGCATTCATTCGTTCCAGTCCATATGATCGGTAATCCCAACTGCTTCTCTTGAGTGGGGATGATAACAGCTGAATTCAACTAGAACGTGTCAACCAGCGCGCCCAGAAAGGAGCAAAGAGCATCAGCGTCACCATGCGCAACAGGTGGTGAAAGGCGACGAACACGGGGTCGAGGTCCAGCGCCACGGCAAGTATCGCCATTTCGCCGATACCTCCAGGCGCCAAGGCCAGCAGGGCGACGTCGCGGGGTACATCGAGCAGGCGATGAATCAACTCGGCGAAGCCGGCCAGCACCACCAGTGCCAGCAGGGTGGCAATGAAGGCTTCGAACAGGTAGCGGCCGAGCCTGGCCGAGGAAAGCCCGCGAAAACGGGAGCCGATAGCGCAGCCGAGCACCCACAGCATGACGTTCATGCCCCAGTCCGGCAGGCGGAGGCTTGCGATATCAAAGCCCGAGAGAAGTCCGGCGAACAGCAGCGGTGCCAGCAACGTATGGCTCGGCAGGCGCAGCAAGCGCCCCAATGGAAACAGCAGCGGCAAGGCCAGCAGCATCCAGGCGGCAGCGAAACCGTTTTCGCCCGCCCCAGCCTGTGGCGACGCGCCACCCTCGTAGGCCCAGAAAAGCGGCGGCAGGATCATGATCACCAGCACGATGCGCAGCGACTGTGCGATGGCAATACGCCGAGGGTCGCCGCCGCACTTCTCCCCCATCAGGATCATGGCCGTCATGGCCCCGGGCGCGGAGGCGAACCAGGCACTGACGGAATCGAAACCGCAGCGCCGGTACCAGGCGGCGGCCGCCGCCGTGGAAGCCGCCACCCCGAGCAGCAGCAGCGCGGCGGAAAGCGGCCAGTCGAGCACACGTTCGGCCAGTTGTGGGGTCACCTGGCTGCCCAGCACCAGGCCGAGCACGCCGAGAAAGGTTTCGCGCAGCGGCTCGGGTACACGTACGTCACCCCCCTTCGCCGATACGATCAGGTTAGCGGCCAATGGCCCCAGCATCCACGCCAGCGGCATGCCGATAACGTGAAAGACAAATCCGCCCAACGCTCCGATGACCAAAGACCTGACCAGTGCCGTTCCTTCGCTTCGCTCCACGCGGCTCCCTTCTGTTAACCGGCTAACTAAACGATTATGCCATAATGCCAGCTTCGCTTCTGGCTGCCGGAGTCCAGTCATGCCCCGCCTCGATCAGCTTCTCGTTTCCAAGGGCCTGGCCCGCTCACGTACCCGCGCCCAGCGGCTGATTCGCCACGGCCGGGTCAGCCTGGTCGCAAGCGGTCGCATACTGAACAAGCCGGGCGAAAAACTGCCCGAAGAGGTGCGGATTTCCGTATCGGAAGACCCTGAAGAGCGCTACGTCTCAAGGGCAGGACTGAAACTGGAAGCTCTGATCGAAGCGCTGGGGCTGGAGCTGAATGGAAAGCTCGTGCTCGATGTGGGCCAATCCACCGGTGGCTTCACCGACTGCGCCCTGGCCTTCGGCGCGCGTCACGTGATCGGTATCGAGGTGGGCCATGGCCAGCTCGACCCCGAGCTGCGCGGGGAGCCCCGGATCACCTGCCTGGAAGGACTGAATGCACGCGGCATGGCCAGCGAGCCTCGCCTGCGCGATGCCCTCGTCGCTCAGGGCGCCAAAGCGCCCGAGGTGGTGGTGATGGACGTTTCGTTCATCTCGCAGACGCTGATCCTGCCGCAAATCGCCGAACTGCTCCCGACCGGCGGCGAGCTTCTGAGCCTGGTCAAGCCGCAGTTCGAAGTGGGGCCGGCCGGGGTCAATGCACGCGGCATCGTAACCGAGCCGGCCCGCTACGCCGAAGTGGAAGACAAGGTTCGAGCCTGCTGTGACGAACAAGGGCTAGACATTCGCCACTGGCAGGAGAGCCCGCTCACCGGTGGCGACGGCAATCGCGAGTTCTTGCTCCATGCCGTGAAACGCTGAACCCTTTCAGCGCCCTCCATCCCCACCGTCGCCACCGGCATCGCCATCGCCGATCTCGATGTCCCCCGGATCGCCCCCCGCCCCAGGGGGCGGATGACGTGAAAATCGGTCATTACTTCGTTCAAGGCTCTGTACTTTCTTCGCCTCGCCGTCATCTCGATGCAGCCATACGTCGAGCTGATTGAAGGCGATGTCGATGCCGTGCTCGGTGAATAGCTCACCTACCCGACAGTTGACTTCATCGGTGGCATAGAGCCGGTCACCCAGGGCATTGACGAAGATACGCAGCTCGAAGTTGAGCGTGCTCTCGCCATAGTTCATGAAAAAGACCTGCGGTTCGGGATCGCCCAGCACTCGAGGATTTTCATCGGCCGCCTGGCGCAGCAGCCGATGCACCAGACGCTGGTCTGAGCCGTAGGAGACGCCGAAGGTCAGCACGACTCGCGTGATCGTATCCGACAATGACCAGTTGATCAGTTGGTCGGTGACGAAGGTCTTGTTGGGGATGATGATCTCCTTGCGATCGAAATCGGTCACCGTGGTGGCACGGATACGAATCTTGCTGACCGTACCGGTGAGATTGCCCAGAGTGATGGTATCGCCGATACGCATGGGCCGTTCGAACAGGATGATCAGCCCTGAAACGAAATTGGCGAATATCTCCTGTAAACCGAACCCTAGACCTACGCCTAGCGCGGCCACCAGCCACTGAAGCTGGCTCCAGGCCACGCCCAGGGTAGCCAGCGCAACGACCAGTCCAGTGCCGACGATGGTGTAGGAGAGCAGCGCCGAGATGGCGTAGGCACTACCCTGCTTGAGCTCGAGCCGAGACAGCACCATTACCTCGAGCAGACCCGGCAGGTTGCGTGCCATCACCAGAGTCAGCACGAAGATCAACACCGCGGCAAAAATGTCCGCTACCGAAAGGGAACTGGTAACGAGCTCGGCGCCCACCCCTTCGCTCGCTTCCCAGATCGCCACCTGGTTGAGGTAGCCCAGCACCGTCAGCAGGTCGGACCAGACCAGATAGAGCAGCACGGCGAAACCCAGCAGCAGAATCAGCTTGGATAGACGTAGCGACTGCTGGTTGATCTGCTCCATGTCCAGCGGTGGCTCCTCGACCACCTCCAGCCCACCCTCTGCCCCCTCCTGGGCCTGGGTACGCCGACGCATCAGCGCCCGCCTGAAGGCCAACCGACGGGCTGCGACCGCCAGGCCTCGCACCACCGTCGCCTCGACCAGAATCCACATCGCCAACAGGTAAAGAGTGATGACGAAGCGCCCAATGAGGCTGAGCGCCGTGTACTCGTAGCCGGAAACGATCAGCCCTGCGAGGATCAAGGGCACCCCGGCCATGGCCAGCCCGAGCATAAGACGAAACAGTTTGACGCCGAAAAAAGGCGTGTGGGCCAGGATCAATCGCGACAGTAGCCCACTCATGGCCAGCAGACCCGCGAGCAGCAGCGACAGCGCGATGGGTCGACCTGTGAGATTGATCTCGTGGTCCAGCGCCAATGTGGACACAAGCAGGATCGGGATCAGCGCCAAACCGAGCCAGCCAAGCAACCAACGCAGCCGTGCCACATAGCCGGCAGGCCAGTAGAAGTGCTTGGTTGCCACGCCGTCTCGTACCAGCAGGCGGCGCGACCAAGCAATGAACCCCCAGGCCAGCGCCAGGTGCAGGAAGGCCAGACCAAGACCCGATGTGATACCCTCGCCGATAGTGGCCAGCGATATACCGGCCCCTGCCAGGGCCAGCGGGCCGGGGGCCGCCAGCAGCGCATTGAGGCCGACGGCTTGAGGAGTATGGAGCTGGGAGTCGCTGCGCAAACGACCTATCTGGTCATGCAGCATGCTCAGGCGGCGCTGAATACGGCGGCGAAGCCCGAGCAGCAGGACCGAGACGAATACGAGCGGCGCTCCGCGCAAGGCCTCGACACCAGGCGTTTGCCAATGTACCGGCAATACCTCGCGCCATTCCCCTTGGCGCAACTCCTCCGTCAGGCTGGCAGGCAGTTGCCGAAACCATGCCAGGTCCAGCGGACGGGTATTGGCGATCCAGAACAGCTGCTCGTCGATGGTGGTGCGAAGTTCACGGGTGGTGTCATGCAACTGCTGCTGATTGAGCTGCAGTTCGATGGCTGCGCTCAGCAGGCTGCCGTAGGTCTGCTCGAGCTGATCGACGAGCTGGCGACGCGAGTGATACAGGCCCTGCAGGGAATCGACCAGCGCCTGAGTGACCTCGACCCCGGCCTCCTCGAGGCGCAGATTGGCCAAACGTTCGCCCTGGCGCAAGGTATCGCGTTGGCGAACCAGATCGAACTGACGCAGGCGCAGGTCGGCGATTTCATCCTGCAGCGTGCGCCCGAGATCGACCTGGGGCAACGAGCGGCGCTGTTCGCGCAGGATTCGCGATAGCAGCAGGCTGCCACGAATGGCCTCGATCTGCTCGTTCAAGCTGCGCTGCAGCTGACGCACGTGATCGAGCTGGCTACGTATTCCCAGGCTTTCGCGTACCAGACCGTTGTGGCGATCGTTGGCTCGCAACAATTCGAGACTGAGTTCACGGTTCACCTGCTGGGCGCGTTCGAGCACCGGATGACCGGCTTCAAGCAGCGGGTCGTCACGGGCGGCGTCGGCGATCGCTTGCTCGGAGGCCATGCGCCGCTGCCGATCGATTACCCCTTGCAACAGGGTCAGCTCGGTCTCCTTGCGTGCAATCTGCTGGGTAATCAGATCGCGACGCTGCTGCGCCAATTCGCGCAGCCGGGTATTGCTGCCCAGCTCTCGCTGGCGCAAGCGTAGCGTACGCTCGGCCAGACGGCGCTCCACTTGCATTTGCCAAAGCCGGGGAGACGCCTCGCTGACGCCCTGGCCTTCCATGACATCCAGAGCGCGACGTGTACGTTCGGCGGTCTGCATCGCCTCGGCAATGGCCTGCTGAGCCCGCTCGGGCAATGTCTGTGCGGCGAGGAGCTGTGAATTGACATCGGCCAGACGATCCTGCAATTGCTGCAGCTCGAACACGGCCTCCTGTTGGCGATACTCCAACTCATCCAGGGGCGTATCGTCGAGTTCGGCGATGGAACGATCGAGTTCCGCCTCCTCTTCCTGGTGAAGTTCTCGCTCCAGACGCAGCAACTCGGCAGGGGCACTCTCCAGGCGTTGTTCCAAGGCCTCGAGCCGCTCCTCTACACCCTTGAGCTGCTCCAGGGCCTGCAGGGTCGATTCCAGGGCATCGATATCGCGCTGCTCGGCTTCGCTGACGCTCTCGCCCTCTTCCGGGAGCAACTCCGCCAGACGCTCTTCCACCGCCTGTCGGCCGGGCAACGAGTCGTCGGCCAACACCGGCATCACCAGAGCGGTCCAGCAGCAGAGCATCAGGCAGAGCGCCAACCAGGCGCGCCGGGATGGGCCGGCGATAGTGTGAAACGTGACGTTCACGAAATTCCTCGTTTCTACTGGCCTGCGCCTGGGCGAGACACGGCCACGTACAATATGGTGACAATCGGCATGCCAGCAGTTGACTTGCCTAGGCGACGTGGTAGAAACAGTAGCTCACACGCTCCGCTTCGAGTTCCTCCATGACCATCCGTTCACTTCTTTTGACCAGTGCCGCCATCTTCGGCCTGCTGCCTTTGTCAGCCTTTGGCCAGGCCGATACCCAGCGAGAAGCCATTGAAGCTCGTATCGAAGCATTGACCGGCGAGGTGGAAGCACTGCGCCTTCAGCTCGAGGCCATGCCGCAGGACGACGACTCCCTCTACATCGAGGTCGATGACCCCGTCATCGAAGAGGTCATCCAGCGCCGCCAGCTAGAGCGCGAATCCACTCGCAACCCTCTGGCCATTACCACGCACCGGCGAAATTACCTGTTCCCGCTGAGCTATACCACTCATCCCAATGCCGTTGCCTTTCGTGACGTCTATGCCGATGCGGGCCCCAATGATCTGGAAGTAAAATTCCAGTTCAGTGCCAAGGTCAACCTGCTCGAGGATGTGTTCGGCACCACGGGGGATCTCTACTTTGCCTACACCCAGCGCAGCTGGTGGCAGGCCTACAACACCGATGCCTCATCGCCATTCCGGGAGACCAACTACGAACCCGAGGTCTTTCTCGAGTTCGACAATACCACCCGACTATTGGGCTGGACCAACACGCGCAACCGTATCGCCTTCAACCATCTCTCCAATGGGCGCTCCATGCCGCTGTCCCGCAGCTGGAATCGCATCTACCTGGAAAGCATGTTCCAGCGAGGCGACTGGGCGGTTGCCGTGGCACCGCACTGGCGCATCCCCGAGTCCGACGGCGATGACGACAACCCCAATATCGACCGCTACTGGGGCTATGGCGACGTGACCGTTGCGCGCCGTTTCAACGGCGACCAGGAAGCCAGCGTCATGGTGCGCGGCAATCCCAGCCCCGGGAACTACGGCACCCAGGTCGATTATTCCTGGCCCTTGTTCGGCAACATTCGCGGCCATGTCCAATACTACTATGGCTATGGCGAAAGCATGATCGACTACGATCATCGCAACCATCGCATGAGTATTGGGTTCAGCGTCAACCCATTGATTTCCGGCTCAGGCGGGGTGCGCTGATCTGGGGTTTTGCGTTGAACTCACATCAGCGAGTGCTATGCTGAGGCTGTCATTCATCGTCAAAGGAAGACTACATGGCAACCCGTAAACCGAATACCGACGACACCTCTCGTCAGCTGAGGGAAGACCTGCATCAGCTCACTCGCACCATCGAAGAGCTTGTCAGCGCCACGGCCGACGACTCGCGCAGCAATATCAAGGAACTGCGCGAGCGCGCCGAGAAGCGGCTCAAGGATACCCGCGACCGCCTGGAAGCCCGCGGTGAGCGCCTCTACGATGAAGCCCGCGACACCATGCACGAACAGGCCGACGCCGTTGACCGTTACGTACACGACAATACCTGGACAAGTATCGGCATTGGCGCCGCGGTAGGTGTCGTTATCGGCGTGCTTCTCGGGCGACGTTGATGGCCGAGAACGACGGACCGACACAGCGTCTGTTCACGGTATGCAAGCGTCTTTTGGCCAGTCTGGTGGCAACCGGCGAGACGCGTCTGCGTCTTGCCGTACTCGAGCTCGAGGAAGAGCGAGCTCGCGTGGTGACGCTTTTGCTGCTGCTGGGGCTGAGCCTGGTGTTGATGCTGCTGGGCTTGACCATGCTGGCGCTGCTGGTGGTCGTGCTGTTCTGGGACACCCACCGCCTGGCCGGCATCGGCATCAGCGCCCTGGTGCTACTGGGCGGCGGCATCGGCACCGCGCTGCTTGGCATCCGCCTGGCCCGGCGCCATACCCTGCTCAAGGAAACGCTGGCCCAGTTGGCGCTGGACCGCCACTTGCTGGAGGAACGGCGTGACCCGCCACGACACTAACGACACTCCACATCCTGTACCCACGCGCGATCAGCGCAAGGCCGAGCTGCTGGTGAAAATCGAGCAGCAGCGTGTCGATATCCTGGTCGAAGCAGAACGCTGTAGGCACGGCTCCCAGACACTCGATTCAGGCTTTCAGCATCTCAAGCGATATCGAGGCCTGGCTTATGTCGCCGGCGGCGTATTGCTGGTGGCAGGGTTTCGACACCCTCATAAGCTGGCGACACTGGCAAGACGAGTCGCTGCCGGCGCCTTACTGCTCCACCGGGCACGTCGGCTGTTCGGACAGGTGCGCTGAAGACAAGGTGTACTGGAAATCCACCCACCTTCCCCTGGGGAAAACGCTAGAGCTGCGCCTCGGCGACATGCCGCCGCCGGGTTGAAGCACCCGGCACCCACTTCATCCAACTCTCGCCCCGCTTGAGACGCTTATCGATGAAGCGGCGTGTCCGGCGTTGGCCTTCACTGGTATCGGCTGCCCAGACAGCTAGCGCCGCCAGGAACAGACTCGTCAGCGCAATCTCCTCCACCTGCGCTCGGCGGGTTCCATAGCGAGCTTCGAGAAGCGCCGCTTCACGCAACCACTGAACGGTACGCGAAAGATCGAACACCATCGGCACCCAGGTATGCGGATGGGGCAAATGCGCCTTGGTCTTGAGCATCTGTACGGTGACCCGATGATGGGCGGAAAAGGTATCGAACCAGGCTTGCAGGCAGTGCTCGATGCGCACCCGCTCGGGCCAGTCTTCGAAGGTGTCAGGCTTCTCCGCCAGCATCCCGCGCCAGCCGCGCTCAAACCAGGCGTTGGCCACGGCATCCATGTCGCGAAAGCGTTCCAGCACCACGGACATCGGCAACCCGAGGCTACGCGCCACCTCGGAGAGGCGTACCGCCTGCCAGCCCTGCTCCTCGGCCTGGCGAACGGCCTCGTCAACGACGAGGTCGGCAAATGAGGAGGCCTCGGTTCGTGAGGAGTCCTGAATCGCTATCATGGTCATGATGGTCCCTCGATGTTCCCGCATGGCTCTGTCATGCAGCATAGTCCGGTTTACGGCCGATGCCATCAGGGGGCCCGCTCCAGATAATGGATGCAGAACAGCGAGTCGCAGTCCGTCCAGTATGCACGGGGTTCGAATCCGGCGCGTTCGGCCAGATCTTGAAACCCAGACACGCTGTACTTGTACGAGCTTTCGGTATGCAGGCTCTCGCCCTCATCGAAGAAGATGCATTCGTTGGCTAGCCTAAGGCTTTGATCGCACTGGCTGATCAGGTGCATCTCGATACGGTGATCGACCTCATTGTAAAAAGCGCGATGACGGAATCGGGATGGCTCCACCTCGGCCTCGAAATCATGGCGCAGCCGCTCCAGCAAGTTGAGATTGAACGCAGCGGTAATGCCGGCGGCATCGTTGTAGGCGGCATCGAGTATCGCGCGATCCTTGATCAGATCGACACCGATGAGCAGCCCACCCCCAGGCGGCAGCAGCTGCGTCAACCCACCGAGGAAGTTCTCGGCCTCCGCGGGAGTGAAATTGCCGATGCTCGAACCGGGAAAGAATGCCACCGGGCGCTCCCCCGCCAGCCCATCCGGCCAGGACATTGGACGCGAGAAGTCGGCCCAGGCCGCGTGGACTTCCAGCCAGGGGTAATCCAGCGCCAACCGATGGGTGCAGTCCAGAAGAAAATCCCGCGAGATATCTACCCCGAGATAACAAATTGGGTGAAGCGCCTCGAGCAGCAGCCTCACCTTGCGGCTGGCCCCGCTTCCCAGTTCGATCAGAGTGGCATCGCGTCCTACCACTTCGGCTATCTCAGCGGCGGCAGCGCGCAGAATGCTCTCCTCGGTGCGGGTCGGATAGTACTCGGGCTGCTCGCAGATTGCGTCGAAGAGCTCCGAGCCGCGCCGATCGTAGAAGAACTTTGGCGAAGTGTATTTCGGTGTTGAGGTAAGCCCCTCCAACAATTCCGCATGCAGCGAGCCTGCCGAGACTGGATGCTGGTCATGAAAGCGTACGAGCGGACTCATGTCATGCCTCCCTGGCCAGTCGGAAGCCGGAAAAGGCCCAGCGGGCATGCGGCGGGAAGAAGTTACGGTAGCTGCGCCGTATATGCTCGGCAGGCGTTGCGCAGCTGCCGCCACGTAGCACCATTTGCCCCGACATGAACTTGCCGTTGTACTCGCCCAAGGTGCCCGGCAAGGTGCGAAAGCCAGGGTAAGGACGGTAAGCGCTGCCGGTCCACTCCCACACATCGCCGAACATCTGGCTCACAGCACACGACCGGGACGGCGACGACACCGGCTGCAGGTGGTCGTCCTCGACGAAATTTCCCACCAGTGAAGCCTCGTGAGCAGCCACCTCCCACTCCGCTTCGCTTGGCAGTCTCGCATTGGCCCAGCGCGCATAGGCATCGGCTTCGAAAAAGCTCACGTGAGCCACTGGCGCGTGTATATCGACCGGACGCAGCCCACCCAGGGTGAAGTGATGCCAGCCGTCGTCTCGTTTCACCCAGTACAAAGGTGCCTGCCAACCTGCCTGCCCGATCAGCTGCCAGCCCTCGGCAAGCCACAGCTCGGCACGCGCATAACCGCCATCCTCGATGAAAGCCAGGAACTCGCCGTTGGTAACGGGACGCTTGGCCAGCTGAAAGGTTTCGAGGAACTGGCGGTGCACCGGCCCTTCGTTGTCGTAGGCAAACCCGGTCTGGAAGTCATGGCCAACGGTGCACACGCCTGCGTCGTGAACTAGCCAGCCAAGCTCACCTGGCGGTTCGCATCCGGGTATGGAGAGATCCTCGCGATAGGCGGGAAGCAAGGGGTTCTGAGCCAGGATGTGCTTGATATCCATGAGCAACAGCTCCTGATGCTGCTGCTCATGGTGAAGTCCCAGCTCGAGGCGGCGAAATATCTCCTCGAGGTGTTCACGTGGGGGCGCTTCGAGAAGCTCCGCCATGGCGTCGTCTACATGGGCGCGGAAGCGGTAGACATCGGCCACGGTAGGTCGTGACAAGGTACCGCGACTTGGCCGCGGAAAGGGCACGCCGTGCGTCTCGTAATAGGAGTTGAACAGAAAGTCGTAAACGGGATCGAGCGGTCGGTAACGGGGCTGAAAGGGAACCAGGATGAAGGCTTCGAAGAACCACGTAACGTGGGCAAGGTGCCATTTCGGTGGGCTCACGTCATCCATGCTCTGGATCACGTAGTCCTCAGTGCACAGCGGCTGGCACAGCCGCTCGGATGCCTGGCGAACGCGCTGATAACGTCTCAACCACTCCTTGAGGTGCTGGGTGTCGGGCGTATGCAGCTGCCGGGTTCTGTCCAACTGGTAGGCGAGAGGGGGCATGGCGCACTCCTGTGACGAGCCACATCCGTGACGAACCGATCCCTCAAGCGTAGCAAGCCTCCCGAGAACCGGAGGTTACCGAACGTAACGCCGAGGTTGAGCAGCCTAAGCATATTTGATCAAACGAAACATAACGCGTAACGTAATGTGAGCATGAGATAGGGGGTGCACAGGGACAAACGCAATCAAGGAATGATTCGCAGCATGTCCAGAAACGTAACGATGGTCGTGGGTACGCGCCCGGAAGCCATCAAGATGGCACCGCTGGCACACCGACTCGCCAAGCGAAGCGATATCGATCTACAGCTCTGCATTACCGGCCAGCATCAGGAAATGCTCGAGCAGGTGATCGACATTTTCGAGCTACCCGTTACAGCCCGGCTAGACGTGCCGCAAGGCGGCGCGCTCAATCGCCTCACCGGCGAGATGATGCGGGAACTCGACAGCTACCTGGCCGCTACCGACCCCGCACTGGTGGTTGTACATGGCGATACCTGCACCTGCTTTGCCGCCTCGCTCGCGGCCTTCCACTTGCAGTTGCCGGTCGCGCACATAGAGGCCGGCCTGAGGTCAGGCGACCGTCACTCCCCCTGGCCGGAGGAAAACTATCGGCGCATGGCCGATTCGTTGGCGGAACTGCATCTGGCACCCACCCTGGCGGCTCGGGACAACCTCATCGCCGAGGGCCTGCCGCAAGCTCGCATCAAAGTCACCGGCAATACCGTAGTCGATGCCCTGCTGTGGATGAAACAGCGTATCGACAGCCAGCAGTGGCAGCCTGACGGTGCCTCGCCGCTGTCTCGCCTTGATTCCGAACGCAAAATCGTGCTGATCACCAGTCACCGCCGTGAGAACCATGGCGATGGTCTGGTAAATGTCTGCCGCGCCGTCGCCAGACTCGCGGCACGGCATGCGGATGTCGACTTCGTCTTCCCGGTACATCTCAATCCGATCGTCAAGCGAGCGGTTCACGGCGAGCTGGGACAGTACGCCAACGTGCTGCTGACGGCACCGCTGGATTATCGCCATCTGGTCTGGCTGATGATGCATTCCAGCATGATCCTGACGGATTCAGGCGGTATCCAGGAAGAGGCGGTGACACTCGGCAAGCCTCTGTTGATCATGAGCGATACCACCGAGCGTCCGGAGGCACTGGAAAACCAAGGAGCCATGCTGGTCGGCACCGATCCCGAGGCAATATACGCCAGCGCCCACGCCATACTCGAGTCGCCTCATGCGCTTGGGCCGGCTGCCCTTGGGCCCTCGCCCTACGGAGATGGCCAGGCCGCCAGGCGAATCGAAGAATTCATCGTCGAGTGGCTGGATACCCGCGACGGAAGTCCAGCGTCATGACTTATTGGCTCGTCGATTCATTAGCCTATCTGCTGTATGGCCTCAAGTGGCTGGCCATCGTGTTGGCGGTGATCATGCTGGTGCTCGGCATCGATGATCTTTTCATCGATCTCGTCTACTGGACGCGCCGCCTCAAGCGCCGCCTTGGCGTCTATCGGCACCAGCCACGGGCCGACGAGGCGCGCCTTTATGAAGCCAAGGAGCAGCCGCTCGCGGTGATGATTCCGGCCTGGCAGGAACAAGGGGTCATAGGCGAAATGGCGCGCCTCGCAGCGCACCATCTCGACTATGAGAACTATCAGATCTTCGTCGGCACCTATCCCAACGATCCTGACACCCAACAGGAAGTCGATATCGTGTGTCAGCAGTTCAGCAATGTGCACAAGGTGGTCTGCGCCCGTCCCGGCCCCACCAGCAAAGCCGACTGCCTCAACAACGTCATCGACGCCATCCTGCGCTTCGAACAGGCGGCCGGCATCGCCTTTGCCGGGTTCGTGCTGCACGATGCAGAGGACGTCATCTCGCCGCTCGAGCTGCGCTTGTTCAACTACCTGCTGCCCGCAAAGGACCTGATTCAGGTACCGGTCTTTCCCTTCGTGCCTCGCGCCCGCAACTTCAACGGCAGCCATTACATCGATGAGTTCGCCGAGTATCACGGCAAGGACGTGACGGTGCGAGAGGCGCTGGCGGGCCAGGTACCGAGCGCCGGTGTGGGAACCTGTTTCAGCCGCAAAGCCATCCTTACCCTGCTCGAGGAGGGCGACGGTATCGCCTTCGACACCTGGAGCCTGACTGAAGACTACGATATCGGTTTTCGCCTCAAGCAGAAGGGACTGACGGGCATCCTCGCCCACTATTCGGTTAGCGATTCCAAACTCTCGCCCTTTCGCGAGCAACGCTGGGGCGCCAGCGAATTCACCAGCAACCTCATCTGCGTACGAGAGCATTTCCCCAAGCGACTAAGTGCCATCATTCGACAGAAATCACGCTGGATCACCGGTATCGTCTTTCAGGGCACCAGGAGTCTCGGCTGGCGCGGCAATCTGGCCACGCTCTACTTCCTGTGGCGCGACCGTCGTGGACTGATCGCCTATCCGGTCGGGCTGCTGGTCAATCTGCTGTTCCTGCTGCTACTGGCGCTCTGGATCAGCAGCTGGCTGTTGCCCGATACCTGGCGCTTCCCGCCGATATTGGTCGGCGATCTGCTGTTCTGGCTACTGGTGACAAACGGTGTCCTGCTGCTCAATCGTCTGTTGCAACGCGGCTATTTCGTCACCGTCTACTACGGCTTCGTTCAAG
>NZ_JBYCKL010000107.1:0-59409 GCF_057473365.1 Halomonas sp. TH-94 | reverse complement strand
TTCGTACCTACAAGGAAGAGCACGCTATCGACCTGCTGGTGATGGGGGCCTACGGCCACTCGCGCATCCGCCATCTGCTGGTGGGTAGCACCACCACGGCCATGCTGCGGCGGGCCAAGGTACCAGTGCTGCTGCTGCGCTGAGCTGTTTCAAACTCGCTGCTTCTTCAACGGCCCCTGGGTGGAGCCGGCGTCGCTGTCTTATCTCCGCGTGCCAAGGGGCTGTTCAGCACCCCTTGAGCCAGCCACCATCCGGCGATCAGAAATCCCAGCATACCAATAAGGATCAGCGTGAAGCTGGCACCCAGGTCCAGGGCGATGCCCAGCACTGCAGGCGCCAGGCCGGTGGCGAATACCATGCTGGCGCTCAGCGTGGCGCGGACCGTGCCGAGGTGTTCGGCTCCCCATATCCTCACCAGCAGGCTGGTGGCAATGGGCTCCTGGGTGCCCATGGCGAGTCCACCGCCCACCATCAGTGCCCACACACCCAGATGACCGCCGAAGGCGATGGCTAGCACCAGTGCCAGTGCATAGGGCAGCAGATACAGCCGCGCCAGCGATACGGGGCCCAAGCGGTCGACCCAGCGCCCACCGAGCAAGGCACCGGGCAGCTTCGCCAGGCCCATGCCGGTCAGCGCTAAAGCGTAGACGCCAAGCGTGCTCCCCAGGTCGCGGGTCATCGCCGCCTGATAGATGAACAGCCCCGTCAGTGTGACCGGCAGCGTCATCAGCAGCGGCAGTAGGCGCCAGAAGCGTGGATCGCGGAAGGGGCGTGGACCCTCGCGTCGTTGGCCGGGAGTGGGGCGTTGTCCGGGTGCCGGGGGCCAGGGACCACGCAGCAGTAACGGCAGCCAGCAGGCGGTGAGTGCCAGCACCAGCAGCCACCAGAGCTCGCGCCAGCCGAGTAGCATCAGCAGCAGGGCGACGAGCGGCGGAAGCAGCGTTTCACCGAGCATGAGGCCCATGCCGGTCAGCCCCAGGGCGCGACCGCGCAGGGCAACGAACTCACGCCCTGCCAGGGTATTGCCAAGGTGCGTCATCATGCCCTGACCGCAGAAGCGCACCAGCCCCAGGCCGAGCAGCCCCAGCCCCCACCAGGGTGAGAGCGTCAGCAGCAACACGCCGGTGGTGAGCGTCGTCAGTACCAGCAGAGCGAAGCGCCGCGGCGACACCCAATCGAGGCTTGGCCCCAGGCGCAGCACGGCAAAGCCGGCCGCCAGCGTGACCAGGGCATAGGCGCTACCGAACTGGCCGGGCGTCAAGTCGAGCCGTTCGCTGATCGGTGCCTGAAACAGGCCGATGAAGAAACTCTGGCCCAGGCTCGAGGAGAACATGGCCAGAAAGCAGATGCTCAGCAAACCTAGGTGATCTCGCAGCAAGGTGCGATAGCCCATGACGCCCTCCCTGAGCGATGGCCGTTCTCGATACACGTAACGAAGCCCGGCATCATAGCAGTTTCACTCGGTAGGGCTGCATCGACGGGGCGCGATGATGCGTTAGAATCTGTCGAATTCCATTGGCAGGAGAGCTACATGACCATCGTTCGTCACGACACCAAGGCACGCATGAGCCGCGCCGTGATCCATAACGGTATTGCCTATTTGTGCGGCCAGGTGGCCGGCCCTGAGGCGCGCCACGGCGACATCGCCGAGCAGACCGAAAGCATGCTGGCCCGGGTCGATGCGCTGCTCGCCGAAATCGGCTCCGACCGCGAGCACCTTCTCACGGCGACGATCTACCTCAAGGACGGCAGCGACTTCGCTGCGATGAATGCGGTATGGGATGCCTGGGTGCCCACCGGACATGCCCCGGCCCGCACCTGCGTCTGTGCGCCCATGCCAGCCGACGAGCTCAAGGTGGAGATCACCGTATCCGCCGCCGTCCTGGGTAGCGATTACAGCTACTAGCGCACGCAGGGGTCATCGAGCGGCGCCTCTCGCGGCCGTAGCCGTCGCGAGAGGGCATCCACGGCGATGTTCAGCGCGGCGGTGATCATCAGAAGGAAGAAGGCGACGTCGAACATCAGATAGTCGAAACCCTCCTCGATATAAAACCCCAGGGTAGCGACGCCCAACATGCCAAGGATGGCCGTCTCACGCAGGATCACCTCGGCGCGGTAGTAGAGCAGCGCCAGCATGCCGGGATAGACCCTTGGCAGCAGTTCGTAGGCCAGCCGCCCGCTGGCCGGCAGCCCCGGCATGCCGGGAGTGATGGCGTCGGCGTGGCGCGCCACCAGGAAGGCGATCAGGGCACCGTTGTGCAGCGCCAACGCCAGCCAGGCAGGTAGTAGTGAAGGGCCGAGCAGCAGTAGAAACACGAAAGCCAGCATCAGCTCCGGCGTCGAGCGCAAGAAGATCAGCACGCCATGGCCGGCCAGGCGGGTGCCGCGATTGCCGAAATGTCGGCTTGCCAGCGGCCAGAGGAGAAGCGCAACTGCGAGCGCCCCCACGGTGCCGAGCAGCCCCAATAGCAGGGTGTTGCCGATGGCGGGGCCTAACTGGGGAATTCGGCTCAGCCACTCGATCAGTCCTGCGCCGTCGCCGGCCAGCAGTGCCGCCGGCCAGATGTCCTCGCTGACGAAGCGCCACAACAGTGCACCATCGACGCTCGGCCACGGCCCCAGCAGCCAGGCTCCTGCTATCAACAGCAGCGGGATCAGCCGCTTGTGGCCCCACCAGGGCAGGCTGGCGATCAGCAGATAGAACAGCCACAGCAGGGCGCCCGCCTCGTGGTAGCGACCCTCGCGAAAGGCGGTTTCGAGATGGAAGCCCAGCGTCGGCAGGCCGACGAAGCCGAGCAGCACGCTGGCACGCAGGCCGCATTCGAAGCGATAGCGGGTATAGGCGGCGAGCTGAGCCCAGGCCAGCGGCAGCTCGGCATAGACGAAGCGCGCCAAGCGTCCGCTGCCGGGCGGCAGGGCATCCCGCGCTGCGCTTGGCGTCTGCTCGAGAATCTCGGCATAGACCTTGGCGAAGATACCGGCATAGGGAATCGCCAGTGCTGCCAGAGCGGTGAGCGCCGAGAGCCCGAAGACCTGCAGGAACAGCAGCGCCCAGAACAGCTCGTGGATCGCGCGCACGAAGGCGCAGCCGGCGCGAACCAGTCGCGAGCGTGCAAACAGCAGCGCCAGGGGGAAGCCCAGCACCACTCCGGCCAGGGTGCCCCACAGGGCCACTGCCACGGTGAGGCCCAGCGCCGCGAAAGGCGACTCCAAGGCACCCCAGGCGGGCCAGGCCATGCCGGAAGCCATACGCGCCAGTTCCCCCCAGGGGTCGCGAGTATGGATGGCGAGGTCGGCGAAAGGTACCAGCAGTATGGCCAGGGCTACCAACCCGAGGCTATGGCGGGCCAGACGCAGGCCGGGTGAGCCCCCACGCCACCAGGCGCTGGCCGATGGTGCAGGTTCCTTTGTCAGGCCGCTATTCACGGTTTCCCTCGCGCACAGGGCAACGCATCGACGCTTGGCATGGCCGCAGCGGCAGCGTCAGGCGACGGGTCGTGCTTCGGCGCCTCGGCATCGGGATAGAGCGCGTCCAGATCGGCAAGCGTAAGCGCGTCGGCGCGCGCATCGATCAGCAAGCGGCCGTCACGTAGCCCCCATACCCGGTCGAAGTGGGTCAGCGCCAGCTCGCGCTGGTGCAGAGCGACCACCGAGGTGGTGTGGCGTTCATCGATCAGCGAAAGCAACCGCAGCGCCTGATGAGGGTCGACGCTGGCCACCGGTTCGTCGCCGAGAAAGAGCGGGCGTGACTGATAGAGCGCGCGAGCAATGGCCACCCGCTGGCGCTGGCCGCCGGAGAGCTCACCCACCGGGCGGCGCATCAGGCTGCCGAGCCCCAGCTCCTCGCACAGTTCGGCCACTTCACGCCAGGGACCCCGCAGCGGGCGCAGCAGGTTCCACAGGTTGGCCAGTGCAGAATGCTCCGGCAAACGGCCCATGAACACGTTGTGGTAGACGGCGAGCTGTGGCACCAGGCCATGGTGCTGGGGGCACCAGGCCACTTGGCCACCCAGCCGGCGGCGCAGTTCGCCTAGCAGGGTGGACTTGCCGGCGCCGCTCTGGCCGAGCAGGGCGACCCGGTCGCCCTCGTGCAGTGCGAGAGCAAGCCGCGGCAGCACCACCTGAGCACCGTGCCCCAGGTCCTCGCCATCGAAACGTACCAGCAGTCGCCGTTGCTCGCCCTCCATCAGCGCAGCAGGCCGAGCTCTTCGGCCACTTCCTCGATGGGGGCGTAGAGGTCGTTGTCGGCGGGTATGAACGCCTCACGTGGGAAAGAGGCGAGCAGCTCGGGGTCGTCCATTTCCAGGAAAGCGGCCCGGACCTTCTCCGTGAAGCCTTGGCCGAAACGTTCATCGGCGTCGCCGCGCAGGGTCCAGTTGTAGTCGGGATAGGGCGGGGTGGCCCAGATCACGCGGACCTGGTCGGTATTGATCCGGCCATCTTCGACGGCGGCCTCCCACACGGTGTAATTGACCGCGCCGATGTCATAGGTGCCTGCTTCCACCAGGGCGATGGTGCGCGAGTGATCGCCCGAGTAACCCACGCGGGAGAAGAACCGGTCCGGGTCGACATCGTCGAAGCGCTGGCGAAAGTAATGTTCCGGCATCAGCCGGCCGGAGGTGGAGGTGCGCGAGCCGAAGGTCAGACTCATGCCCTCGAGCTCGTCGGGCAGCTCATCGGCTTGAGTCAGGCCGGTGGACGTGTGAGCGATGAAGTAGCTCATGAAGGCGTCGTCCTCGCTGCCCTGGGCCAACGCCTGGGAACCTGGCACCAGACGGCGTGCCTGCACGCCCGAGAGCCCGCCGAACCAGGCCAGCTGCACCTGATCGTTGCGGAAGGCGGTGACCGCCGCGCTGTATGACTTCACCGGCACGTACTCCACCTCGACGCCGAGGCGCTCCTCGAGATAGTCGGCCACCTTGCCGAAGCGCTCCACCAGGCGGGCCTGATCCTCGTCGGGGATGGCGGTGAAACGAAAGGTCTCGGCGATGGCACCCTGAGCGAACAGGGCCAAGGCGATGGCGGGCAAAAAGAGAGGGGCAAGCGCGATCCGACGCATGAGGGCTCCTTAGCATGAGCGAGGACGAAGCCGCTATTGTTGTGCCGTCGCGGCGCCCTGGCAACCCTTCGACCGATGGGCTCAATCCTGCCGAGTGGCCGGGTAGCGGGTTTCCAGCAGGCTGTCCTTGATCTTCTTCAGGTGGGGCAGGAAGTCCTCACCGCGGCGCAGGGTGACCCCGGTGGCCAAAACGTCGATCAGGGTGAGCTGGATCATGCGCGACGTCATCGGCATGTAGACGTCGGTGTCCTCCGGCGTGGCCACCTCGAGGGTTTCGGTGCACTCTGCGGCGAGCGGTGAGCTCGGCGCTGTGATGCCCAGCACCACGGCGCCGCTCTCACGCGCCAGGCGGGCGATGTCCACCAGTTCGCGGGTGCGGCCTGTCCAGGAGATGACCACCACCACGTCGCCGGTGTGGCAGGCCGATGCCACCATGCGCTGCATGAGAACGTCCACATAGGCCGTGACCGGCAGGTTGAAGCGGAAGAACTTGTGCTGTGCATCCTGGGCCACGGCGCCAGAGGCACCCAAACCGAAGAAGTGTATCTGCTTGGCCTGGATCAGATAGTCCACCACCCGCTCGATACGTGCCGGGTCGAGGGTGCGACTGGCTTCGTCCAGGGCGGCGATGGTCGCGCCGAAGATCTTGCCGGTGTACTCGGCCGCTGCGTCACCGGGCTCTACCGATTGACTGACGTAGGGGGTGCCGCCGGCCAGGCTTTGAGCCAGCTTGATCTTGAAATCGGGATAGCCTTTGGCATTGAAGCTGCGGCAAAAACGATTGACGGTAGGCTCGCTGACGGAGGCTGCCTGGGCCAGGCTGGCAATGCTCAACCCAGTGGCCCTGGCTGGGTCGGCCAGGATTACATCTGCTACCTTGCGCTCAGAGCGGTTGAGCTCTTCCAGGCGTTGCCTTATTCGTTGCAGCAGATCGTGGGCCATGGTGATCGATGCTCTCCAGGACAGTCATGTAGTGATTTAACAACATTGGCTGGGGCTATCCTATCGCGGAGTCGTCTCGTCCGCGAATCAGGTGATTTGGAAGCGTGGAAATTGGTGTAATATTACAGAATAAAAGTTGCAGAGCAGGCCGAACCGCCGTATTTTTTATGTAAGATAACCAGATGGGGGCAAACATGAAGGCAACCAAGCGGCTGGAGGAGGACACTCGGCCGGTTATCGATCTGGCGCTGTTCGGTGCCTTGGGCGATCTGTCAATGCGCAAGCTCTACCCTGCGCTCTACCATCTCGACCGCGAGGGACTGCTCCACGACGACACGCGCATTCTTGGGCTGGCTCGTCAGGAGTTGAAAACCGAGGCCTTTCGCAAGTGCGTGGCCGAGACTCTACAGACCTACGTCAAGCCCTCGGAGCTGGATCGCGAAGCGATCAAACGCTTCCTTGCGCGACTCGACTTTCTGCAGCTCGACTTCGCCAACGCCGAGGGCTACCGCGCTCTCGGTGAATGGCGCAAGGCCGAGCGTCACGAGACAGTAATCTGCCCCTTGGTCGTCTACCTTGCCGTTCCGGCGAGCCTGTATGGCGATATCTGCCGCCACTTGCAGAGCGGCGAGTGCCTCGACGAGCTCTCACGCGTCGTCGTCGAGAAGCCGATCGGCTACGATTACGAAACCTCCTGCGAGATCAACGACGCCATCGGCGACGTCTTCCCGGAGTCGCGGGTCTATCGCATCGATCACTACCTCGGCAAGGAGACAGTGCAGAACCTTATCGCACTGCGCTTCGCCAACCCCCTTTTCGGCACCCAGTGGAACCAGAACCACATCTCCCATGTGGAGATCACCGTCGCCGAGCAGGTCGGCATCGAAGGCCGGTGGGGCTACTTCGACCGGGCCGGCCAGCTGCGCGACATGGTTCAGAACCACCTGCTGCAGCTGGTCTGTCTGATCGCCATGGACCCGCCCGCCAACCTGGATGCCGACGCCATCCGCGACGAGAAGGTCAAGGTGCTCAAGGCGCTGCAGCCCTTCAGCGAGGCCAAGCTCAGCCGTGATGTGGTGCGCGGACAGTATATCGCCGGCACCATCAAAGGCACGGGCGTGCCTGGCTATCTCGAGGAAGAGGGCGCCAATCGCGAAAGCGAGACCGAGACCTTCGTGGCCATGAAGACCGGCGTCTCCAACTGGCGCTGGGCCGGGGTGCCGTTCTATCTGCGTACGGGCAAGCGTATGCCCGAAAAGCTCTCTCAGATCGTCATACACTTTCGCCAGCAGGCCCACTACATCTTCGATCCCGACCAGCGCAATCTGGCCGCCAACAAGCTGGTCATCCGGTTGCAGCCCGACGAAGGCATCGCGCTCGAGGTATTGACCAAGGACAGCGGGCTGGATCGGGGCATGCGACTGCGTCGCGGCCCGTTGCATCTCGATTTCGGCAATGCCTTTCCCCAGGAGCGTATTCCCGATGCCTATGAGCGACTGCTGCTGGAAGTCATGAAAGGACGTCAGTATCTTTTCGTGCGCCGCGACGAGGTGGAACATGCCTGGCACTGGTGCGACAGCTTGATCGCTGCCTGGGAGCAACTGGGCGAGCCGCCGCGACGCTATCCGGCCGGTTCCTGGGGGCCGGTGGCTTCCATCGCCATGATCACTCAGGATGGTCGCAGCTGGTACGAGGATTATTGAGATGACCAACTTGGATGCCAAACCGCGCGAACAGCTTGCCGAGCACCTGGCCGAGGCCACCGGTGAGGCGCTACGCCAGGACCTGGCGCGACAGGAACGTGCGCTGCTGGTGCTCTCCGGTGGCTCGACGCCGGTACCTTTTTTCCAGGCACTGGCTCGGCAGCAGTTGCCGTGGGAGCGTGTCGAGGTAACGCTGGCCGATGAGCGCTGGGTAAGAGAAACCGACGAGGCGAGCAACGCGCGTCTGGTGCGTCGGCATCTGCTGACCGGCTCTGCGGCCGCGGCCAATTTCGTCTCGCTGACCACCGACGACGAGACCCCCGAGCAGGGCGTCGAGGCCGTCACTCGGCGCATCGAAGCACTCTCCTGGCCTGCCAGCCTGGTGGTGCTGGGTATGGGGGGCGATGGCCACACCGCCTCGCTGTTTCCCGACAGCCGTGAGCTTGAGCTGGGGTTGACCACCGACGCCCCGGTTCTGGCCACCCGCACGCCCAGCCAGCCCCAGCCGCGAATCACCCTGAGCGCCGATCGCCTGCATCAGGCGCGGCGCCATGTTCTGCATATCACCGGCGACGACAAGCGTAGTGTGCTGGCCCGGGCCATGTCCGGCGACGATTCGCGCGAGCTGCCGATCCGCGCCTTTCTTTCTTGCCCGCTGGCGATTTACTGGGCCCCCTGATCTGGAGTCTTGCTCATGACCATCGAGAAACAGCTGCCGTCCACGCGGACTACCGAACTCGACAGTATCTGCCTGAAAGCCGAGGTGATACCGGTGCTGGCCATTCAGCGGATCGAGGATGCCGTGCCGTTGGGCCGTGCCCTGGTCGAAGGGGGGCTCACCGTGTTGGAAGTGACCCTGCGTACCGACTGCGCCCTCGAAGCGGTAAGGCGGCTGAAGGAAGCCTTGCCACAAGCGAGTATCGGCGTGGGTACCGTCCTCACCCCGGCCCAGTATCGGCAGAGCGAGCAGGTGGGCGCCGATTTCGTCGTCACTCCGGGTACCACTGAAGCGCTCTATCGTTACGGCGTCACCAGCCCGGTGCCGATGCTGCCCGGCGTGGCTACGGTGTCCGAGCTGATGACCGGCTGGCAGTACGGCTATCGGCGCTTCAAGTTCTTCCCCGCCGAAGCCAGCGGCGGCGTCAAGGCGCTGAAAGCGTTCGCCGGCCCGATTCCCGAGGCGCGATTCTGCCCTACGGGGGGTATCAACCTCGACAATGCCGAGGACTACCTGATGCTGAAGAACGTGATGTGTGTGGGTGGCTCATGGCTGACGCCGAAATCCCTGGTCGAGGCCGAGGACTGGAACGGCATTCGTCAACTGGCCAGGGAAGCCGCCGAACGCTTTCATCATTGAGCGGCAATCCACCGTCTTGTTGTGCTCTCTCGGCAGCCAGTGCTGTCGTTGCCCGGCTCATGGCCGGGCTTTTTTGTTCCGTTTCCCTGCTCAGAACGTTTCCCACTCCTCGACTTGCTCGCTCCTGCGGCTCTGCTTGCCTGGAAGTCTGGGCAAGCGGTTTTCATGATGGCTGGTCACTTTTGCGTGCTTGGGAATCGTATCGCTACCCCCGAAGGCCGCTGCGCTGTGGGCAAGCGCACTGACTTCCCGTTCCAGCGAAGCCGTTGCCTGGCGGTATTGCTGCATACTGGCGGCGCTTGTCTGCGTCGCCTGGTCGATCTCGCCGATGGCCTGGCTGATCTGTTCGATTCCCTGGCTCTGTTCGGCAGTGGCGGCACTGATCTCCTGCATCAACCCATTGACCTTGTGGCTGGCCGTCTTGATCCGCACCATGGCCTCTTCCGCTTCACTGGCCTTTCCTCTGCCTGCCTCGATTTCGCTGCGCGCCGAAAGGATCAATGACTGTACGCGATGGGCAGCATTCGCCGACTCGCTGGCAAGCTTGCGCACCTCTTGGGCCACGACGGCAAAACCGCGACCGTGCTCGCCGGCTCGTGCCGCTTCCACCGAGGCGTTGAGAGCCAGGATATTGGTCTGAAAAGCGATGCTGTCGATGGTGCCGACGATGCTGGCCATATTATCCGCCTGCCGCTTGATCTCCTGCATGGTGGTGGCCAGCGCCTGCATGACGTCACCGGCATGATCGACTGCCGTGGCATTGCCGAAAGTGGCTTCGCTTGCCTGGTGAGCGTGCTCGGCACTCTGGCTGACCGTGGCGCTGATCTGTTCCGTACTGGCGGCGGTTTGCTGTACCGAAGATGCTTGCTGCTCCAGTCGGCTGGCCATGGCGTCGTTGTTTCGTACCAACTCCGATACCGACGGCTCTACGATCCCGATGCGCCGCTCCAGTTCGCCGATCAATGCGCCGAGGGATTGACGCATGAAGCTCATGGCACCAAGCATTCTTCCCAGCTCATCCTTGCCCTGGATGGGCAGCTCTGCTCGAAGGTTGCCAGCGGCCACCTGCAGCGAGAAATCGTGAGCCTGATGCAGCGAGCGGCGCAGTCGTGCGCTGCCTCGCCAGTTCATCCAGCCCAGCAGTGCCCCGCCCAGCATGCCGGCGGCAATGAAGCCCTCGTCGAGCAGTGAAGACGAGGCTGGCATCGAGGACCATGCGGAGATGCCCAGGGCTGCCGGCAACGCAGCGATGGTGAGGCTGGAAAAAAGGCTACGGGTAGACAGGCTGTTCCACTGAATGCGTCTCGCCGCATGCAGCAAGCCACGCCGGTAGGGTCGGCCGTGCTTGACCATGAAGCGCCCCCCATTCTCCCGAATATCCCGATAGACATTCTCGGCATGAGCGGTCTCTTCGGCGCTGGGCTTGACCCGGATGGAAGCGAAGCCCTTGAGCACGCCGTTCTCGCGAATGGGTACGACATTGGCTCGAACCCAATAGTGATCTCCGTCCTTGCGCCGGTTCTTGACCAGACCGGACCAGAACTCCCCTTCCTTGAGGTCGTGCCACATGTCGGCGAAGACGCTGGGCGGCATATCAGGGTGGCGCACGACGTTGTGAGGCTCTCCGTGCAGCTCCTCATAGTCGTAACCGCTGACTTCTATAAACCGCCGATTGGCATAGGTGATGATGCTTCGGGTATCCGTTTTCGAGATGAGAACATCATCTTCCCGCAGGACATACTCTTTCTGCGTTACCGGACCGCTGTGGCGCATGGTCGACCTCAAAAGTTATGCACAAGCTGTACGTTTTTGTGCTGTGCATGTCCTTTGTAGCGCTTGGTAACACTTTTGTATAGAAAATTGCTGCTATGGCACCGATAGCAGAATCATGTGGTCATGGCGAGGCGAATGCAGGGGAAGAGGTGATCGTCGTGTCGCCTGCCCCGCTCATGGGAAGCGGGGCAGGCGACATGACGACAGTTCAAGAGAAAAGATAGAGGCCCTTCAGGCATTGGCGGCGACTGCCACCGGTGCCGCGCCTCGCTTGAGCGCCGCGTAGCCCAGGCCAGTGATCAGGGAGCCGACGACGATGGCGCCCAGGTAGAGCAGTGCCGGGCTGATGGCATTGGGGATCAGCAGCACGAAGATACCGCCATGGGGCGCCATCAGCTGGGCGCCGACAAGCATGGAGAGGGCGCCGGTCGTAGCACCGCCCAATATGCAGGCCGGAATGACTCGCAGTGGATCTTTGGCGGCGAAGGGGATGGCCCCTTCACTGATGAAGCATAGCCCCAGCACGAACGACGCCTTGCCCGCCTCGCGCTCCGGTTCGGAAAACTTGTGCCGCGCGACGAAGCTGGCGATACCCATGCCGATCGCCGGCACCATACCGGCTGCCATGATTGCCGCCATTGGCGCATAAGTCTGGGAGGCCAGCAGGCCGACGCCGAAGGTATAGGCGGCCTTGTTGACCGGACCACCCAGGTCGAAGCACATCATGGCGCCAAGCAGGATGCCCAGCAGCACCGCATTGGTGGCGTCCATGCCGGCAAGAAAGCTGGTCAGGCCGGCCAGTATCGCCGCTACCGGTTCGCCGATGACGTAGATCATGGTCAGCCCGGTGACCAGACTGGCGATCAGTGGAATGATCAGGATCGGCTTGAGCGATTCGACGCTGGCCGGCAGTTTGACGTAGCGGGTCACGGCCAGCGCCACGTAGCCGGCCAGGAAGCCGGCGATGATGCCGCCGATGAAACCGGCTTCGATCTCGGCCGCCAGCATGCCGCCGATCATGCCGGGGGCGATACCCGGCCGGTCGGCGATGGAGTAGGCGATGTAGCCGGCCAGCACCGGGATCATCAGGGCGAAGGCGGTGCCGCCGCCGATCTGCATCAGTGCCGCGGCCAGGGTGCCCTCTTCCTGGAAGGCCTCGATGCCGAAGACGAAGGAGAGGGCGATCAACAGACCGCCGGCCACCACCATGGGCAGCATGAAGGAGACCCCGGTGAGCAGGTGCTTGTAGACCCCTTTCTCCTTGATGCTCCGGTTCGCGTCGACGTGGCGAGAGCTGCCGGTCTCCACCACCTCGGCCTGGTCGAGCGCTGTCTCGATGGTGGGGCGCGGTTTTTTCAGCGCATTGCCGGTCGAGGTGCGGTAGATGCGCTTGCCGGCGAAGCGGGTGGGATCGACCTCGATGTCGCAGGCGAGTATCACCACGTCCGCGGCGGCGATCTCCTCGTCGGTGAGCTTGTTCTGAGCGCCCACCGAACCCTGTGTCTCGACGCGAATGGCGTGCCCCAGACTCCTGCCCGCTTCGCTCAGCGCCTCGGCGGCCATGAAGGTGTGAGCCACGCCGGTGGGGCAGGCCGTAACGGCGACGATTCGACTGCCGCCTGGCTCTGCCTGCACTGGCGCCGCCGGCGCGCTCGTTGCGGGTGGCGCGTAGTCGCCGGCCTCGCGCCGGGCGCGCTGCAGAAAAGTCTCGGGGTCGCGCAGAGCGTCGTTGGTGGTGGCCTGGAATAACCGCTTACCGGCAAAGCGATCGGCGGCCGGGAGTTGATCGGCAGCGACGACGATCAATTCGGCATCGGCAATCGCCTGGGCTGAGACCGGTTCGACGCTTTCGAGCTGGCTGTGCATCTCGACGCTGGGCTGCCAGCCGAGTCGACGTGCGGCCTGCTCCAGGCGACGGGCAGCGAGGAAGGTGGTGGCCATGCCGCTGGGGCAGGCGGTGACGATGATTACGTTCATGCGAGTGCTCCCCCTGCGTCGACGTCATTGAGGCGACGCACGCGGGTCTGTTGTTGAAGTTGTGGGAAGTCGTCGGCGTGAATGTCACCCACGCCCAGATGACGAACCGATTCGGCAGAGAGGGCCGTGGCCAGGCGCAGCGTCTGGTCGGGAGGGTGGCCACACACGACGCCGTGGAGCAGCGCGGCAAGCAGGGTGTCGCCGGCACCCACGGTGCTAACCACTGCTACCGGCGGTGGCGTGGCCTGCCAGGCGCCGCGACGACTGACCCACAGCACGCCGGCAGGGCCGGCGGAGATCACGGCCTCCTCGACGCCCGCGGCATAAAGGCGCAGCGCCACGGCAAGGCGTGCCTGTGCCGTGTCGAGAGTGTCGCCGGCCCAGGCAGCCAGCTCGTGCTCGTTGGGTTTGACCGCAGTGGGGCGGGCCTCGATGGCCCGATTCAATGCATCGCCACTGGTGTCCACCCATACCGGCAGTTCGGCGGCGCGCAGGTGGGTAATGAGTTCGACGAGAGCGTCGGCCGTCACCCCGGGCGGCAGGCTGCCTGCGATGACCACCGCATCGGGGCAGCGCCGGGGATCGTCGATATGTGTACCGAGCCAGTGGAGAAAGTGCTGCCAGGCTGTGGCATCGATGGTCGTTCCGGGACCGTTGATGTCGGTGATCCGGCCATCGGCTTCGGCCAGCTTGGCGTTGATGCGGGTCTCGCCGGGAACGCGCAGGAAGGCGTCCTCTACCCCTATGGCCTCGAAGGCGCGCAGAAAGGGTCCGTCATTGTCGCTACCGAGAAAGCCGGAAACCGTCACGTCGTGACCGAGCTCGGCCAATACCCGCGCCACGTTGACCCCTTTGCCGGCCGCCGTCAGGTGGGTTTCACGGGTGCGATTGACCGCCCCAGGTACCAGCCGCTCCAGGCTGACGGAGAGGTCCAGCGCCGGGTTCAGCGTCAGGGTGAGCACACGCGCCATCAGCGCACCTCCAGGGCGTCACGTACCGCCTCGCTGGTGGCCAGGGCCAGGGCCAGCCCGGCTTGGGCGCGAGCCTCGTTCAAGTCGAACTCCTTCAATCGCGCCTTGACCAGCGGTACCTGACGCGCGCTGACCGAGAGTTCGTCGACCCCGAGCCCCACCAGCACCGGAATGGCCAGGGGGTCGCTGGCCAGTTCACCGCATACGCCGACCCATTTACCGTGGCTGCGGGCCGCCGCCACGGTCATCTCGATCAGGCGCAGCACCGCCGGGTGAAGGCCATCTGCCTGGGCCGAGAGCACAGGGTGGTCGCGGTCGATGGCCAGGGCATACTGGGTCAGGTCGTTGGTTCCCACCGAGAAAAAGTCCACTTCGGCGGCCAGCGTCGGTGCCAGCAGCGCTGCCGAGGGTACCTCGATCATCACGCCAAGCTGGACGTCCGTAGTGCGCTCGTCGGCGGGAATTTCCTCGAGCAGCCGATCGAAGATAGCGCGTGCGTCACGGAACTCGCCCACGTCCTTGACCATCGGCAACATGATGCGCAGGGGTCGCGGCTTGGCATTCGATCCCTTCTCGCCAGTGGGGGCAGCCGCCATCAGCAGGGCTCTCAGCTGTGTCTCGAATACCCCGGGACGGGTCAGGCTGAGCCGAATGCCGCGCAGGCCGAGAAAAGGGTTGTCTTCCCTGGGGAGCGGCCAGTAGGGCAGGGGCTTGTCGCCACCCACATCCAGGGTGCGGGCGACCAGCGGAAGGCCGTCGAGCGCATCGAGAGCCTCGCGATAATCAGCGATCTGGGTCTCGAGATCCGGCTCCGTGGCATGGGCCATGAACAAAAATTCGGTGCGCAGCAGGCCGATACCCTCGGCACCACGCTCCACTGCGTCGGCCGTATGCGCCGGATTGCCCAGATTGGCGGCAACTTCCACGCGATGTCCGTCGCGGCAGCGGGCTTCTTCGAAGCGTGCCTGCCAGGCCTCGGCTTCGCGGCGCTGGCGCTCGGCCAGACGCTGCTCCGCCGCGGCACGGCGCTCGGCGGAGGGGGCCGGAATCACCCGGCCGCGTTCGCCATCGAGAATCAGTTCGCAGCCGTTTGTCAGCGTCAGTACCCGCTCGCCGGCGCCCACCACGGCGGGGATGCCCAGCGCGCGGGCGAGAATCGCGCTGTGCGCGGTGGCCCCGCCGCGGGCGGTGAGCAGGCCGCGCACGCGTTGGGTGTCGAGCCGTGCCACGTCGGAAGGGCCGATGTCGTCGGTCACCAGGATGTACGGTGTCTCCGGAGGTCCGGGCAGATTTACCTCGCACAGCACGCCGAGCACGCGGCGCCCGACGTCACGCAGGTCGGCGGCACGCTCTGCCAGCAGCCGGTCGGCGAGCATCTCCTGGGCGTGGGCGGCAGTCTCGATGGCTTCCCACCAGGCGGCCTCGGCCGAGCGGCCCTCCAGCATGCCCTCACGCGCCGCCTCGAACAGCTCGGGGTCACCCAGAATCTCCTCGTGCATGGAGAGGATCTGCTCCACTTCGCCCCCCCGGGCCTGCCGTACCAGCGCCTCCAGCTGTGCCACCCCCTCGGCGATGGCCTGTCGAAGTCGACGCTGCTGCTCGGCGGGGTCGGCGGCGCGCTCGGGATAGTCGAAGTGCGGGGTCTGCAGAATGAAGATCGGGGCAATGGCCAGCCCCGGCGAGGCCGCTACCCCCGGATGCGGTGCGTCGTCGGGCAGCGGTTCGGCGGGGGCGGTATCCGGCTGCGCGACGCTGCGTTCTCGGCTCTCGTCGAAGGGCAGCACATGCTCGCCCAGGCCGTCCGCCACGGCTCGGCATACGGCATCGAGGGCTGCCTCGGCGCCTGCCCCCTCGGCGGAGAAGACCAGCTGCTGGCCGCGGCGGGCGCCAAGGTTGATCACCCTGGTCAGGCTGGAAGCGGACACCGCGGAGCTACCGCCCTCGGCCAGGCGTACCTGGATCGGCAAGCCCTGCTCGCGGGCTACCTGGACCAGCTGCTTGGCCGGGCGGGCATGTAGTCCATGGGCATTGAGCACCCGAGCCAGTCGGGTGTGGGCAGAGGCGGATTCGCCGGCAAGGCGCGCCAGTACGGTGGCGGTATCGGCATTGGGCAGCTCGGCGGCGGCACCGCTCTCGAGCAGTGTCAGGACCCGCTCCAGCAGGCTGCGGTGAGCGTCACCTTGGGCGGCCAGGCAGAACACGCCTTTCACCGCTTCGCCACCGCTCTCCAGGCGCTCTTCCGGGGTAGCCAGGGCCAGGGCCGGCACGTCGACGCTGCGCTCACCAAGGGTGAGCCACAGGCCTTGGCCCAGCGGCGTCAGCTCGCGTTCGGCCACGTCGGCCACGAAGCCACCGCCCACGCAGCCGAGCTGACGCAGCCGGGCGGCGCCGGCCAGAGCCAGTTCGCGCGCGTCGCGGGCGGGAAAGCCGAGGCAAAGGGTGTCGGCGTCCAGGCGCGCCTCGGGCATCGTCTTCGACAGCAGGGCGGCCACGGCCGCCGCCGATTCGGCATCCGCCAGACGCTCGCCGACGCTATCGTCGTCGAGTACTTGGGTGAGCTGGCGCAGGATGTCCAGGTGCTCGTCGCTCTGGGCGGCGATGGCGACCAGCACGTGAACGCGCTGGCCGTCGTGCCACTCGACCCCGGTGGGGAACTGCAGCACGCGCACGCCGGTGGCGAGCACATGAGCGCGGCTCTCCGGCGTTCCGTGGGGAATGGCGATGGCGTTGCCGAGATAGGTGGAGGACTGGGTCTCGCGCTGGAACAGGCCGTCGCGGTATGCGGGCGCCGTCAGTCCCGCCCGGTGCAGCGTTGCGGCGGCCTGCTCCAGCGCATCGCGCCAGTCAGACGCTTGGCAGTCGAGGCGGACGTCCTCGGGGCGTAGGGTGAGCATGTGGAGTCTCCTGTGGCGGTGACGCGAAGCGACGCCATGAGATCGTGTGGCGTTTTATGATGTGCGTGCTGAATCGTGTCACCTAGTATGTATTTATGCTGGATCGATTCATGATCTTTCGCAAGTCCGTTGTCTTAGACTTTGGCAGGGGAGGGGGCGCGCCGGCACTGGCGTAGAATGGCAGGCCGTTAACGGGGGAGAGCGATGACACTTGCCGAAATCGCACGTCTGGCCGGTGTCTCACGCACCACGGCCAGCTACGTGATCAATGGACAGGCTGCCGAGCGGCGCATCAGCCAGGAAACCGTCGACAAGGTCATGGCCGTGGTGCGCCAGCACCGTTTCCGTGTGGATGCCCAGGCCGCCGCATTGCGCCGAGGCTCGAGTCGCATCCTCGGGTTGATCGTGCCGGATCTGGAGAACGCCAGCTACGCGCGGCTGGCGAAGCGGCTCGAGCGCGGGGCTCGGGAACAGGGCTATCAGCTGCTCATCGTCGGCTCCGACGACCAGCCGGAAAGCGAGCGTGAGTTGGCCTTGGCCTTACGCGCTCAGCGCTGTGAAGCATTGATCACCGCCAGCTGTCTGCCAATGAACGATCCTTTCTATGGTGAGCTGATGGCCGATGGGCTGCCCATCATCGCCGTGGACCGTGGCTTCGATCCGCGGCACTTCGCCTGTGTCGTGAGTAACGACAGGGAGGCTTCGGAGCGGCTCACGCGCTCTGTATTGGGTGAAGGGGTCAAAAGCGTGGCCTGGCTCGATGCGGTGCCGGGGCTCTCGATCAGTCATGAACGTCGTAGCGGTTTCCAGCAAGCGCTGGTTGGCAGCGAGGCGACAGTCATCGCGCGCTGTGCGGAGCGCTACGAGCGTGACGAAGGAGCTCGTCTGATGCGGACACTGCTCTCCGAGCACGGCCTGCCCGATGCCTTGGTCACAGCCTCATATACGCTGCTCGACGGTGTCTTCGACGTGCTGTTGGAGCAGGGCGGGCTGCCCCCGGCCTTGCGTCTGGCGACCTTCGGCGACAATCGGCTACTCGATTTCCTGCCGCTGCCGGTCAATTCGGCGGTGCAGGATCATGACCGCATCGCCGCTGAGACATTGGCGGCTGCACTGGCTGCGGCCCGGGGCGACTACCGACCGGGCCAGAAAGTGGTGGCGCGTACCCTGCGCTGGCGTTTGCCGGAGCGCCTGCCGCTCGAGTGATACGGCGCTACGCCACGCTCGACCGGCGGGGATCAAGCCAGCGCCGCCACCGAATAGCCGTGCCGCAGGCTAGCTTCCGCTCGCGCCCCGCAGCCTGATGAGGTCGTCTCGGTCGGGCAGGGCGGCATAGGCGCCGGGGCGGGTCACGGCGTGGGCGCCGCAGTTGGCGGCGGTGCGCAGAGCTTGCTGCAGGAATTCGTCGTCCTGATACCACTCTGCGGCGCCAGCCTCTCTCTCCATGAAGCCGGAGAGCTCAGCCAGCAGACCGCCGATGAAGGCATCGCCGCCGGCGGTGGTATCCACGGCATCCACTTTCGGCGGCATATGCGCTAGCTCCTTGCCGACTCCCACGGCGCGCACTTCGCCGGGGCCATCGGTGATCACCAGGAGCCTGACCCCGGCGGCGAGCCGATGGGCAAGCCAGGCATCTGCGGGGTGGTCGGCGCGCAAGTAGTCGAGCTCGTCCGCCGAGAGCTTCACCAGGCTGGCGCGATCGATCAGCTGAGTGACCAGGGCGATGTCGGCGCTGCCGCCGGCCCAGAGGTTGTGACGCAGGTTGGCATCGACGCTGACCAGGCAGCCTGCGCGGCTGGCCATGTCCGCCATGGCCAGGGTAGTGTCGGCGATTTCCGGCTCGGTCAGGCTGTTGCTGCAGAAGTGCACGATGGCCGGTTCGGCGAACACGCCGGGCGGCAGGTGCTCCAGCCGGTAGAGCAGGTCCGCGGCCGGTGGGCGATAGAAGTCGAAGGTGCGCTCTCCCGAGGCGTCGCGGGAGACGAAGGCCAGCGCCGTGCGCGCCTCGCAGGTGCGCACCACGCCGCTGATGTCGACGCCGTGGGCGGTCAGTTCCGCAGCGAGAAAGTCGCCGAAGTGATCCTGGCCCAGCATGCCGAGAAAGCGGCTGGGCACGCCCAGTCGCGCGCAGGCCACTGCCACGTTGGCCGGCGCGCCACCGGCATAGGGTGTGAAGGTTTCTGTCGCGTTGCCTGATGATTCGCCGAGCCGGCTCGAAAGCATGTCGACCAGGGCTTCGCCGAAGGCGATGACGGGCATCATTGGGCGCTCTCACAGGACAAGGTTGTGCCCAGCAGATGTTGGGCGCCGGGCACCAGCCACACCGGGTCGAGGCGGGTATTGGCCGACTCCACGCAGAGGAAGCGGCGTGCAGTAGCCAGTGGGGTGTCCACCGGCAGCATATCGCCGGGGTGCCACACCACCGCCGAGTCGCTGCCCTGGCGGGCAACGCGTAGTCGGCGCCTGCCGTCGTCGAGCACGATCTCGGCGTTGCTGTGATAGATGCGGTCGAGCCCGCCGCGCACGGCGAGTTCGCCCTGCTGCTCACGCTCGGCGAAACCGGCCAGCTTGTCGAGGTAGCGGGCACCGGCCAGTCCCTCGAGGCGGCAGGCGAAGCTGACGCCCACGGCCAGATAGCTGTGCAGGGCGCCGCTGAGCTTCACCGGCGTTTCGCCCACGTGCTCGGTGATCAGTTCCACGTGCAAGCGACGCGCGTTGGCTTGAATCACCAACCTTGGGATCAGCTGACTGTGCAGGCGCTCGGTGCAGGAGAGATGCAGCTCTATGCCGCCCTCGTGCTCGTCGACTGCGTCAAGACGCCAGTCGGCCTTGCGCGCCGGGCCATGAAAGGGGCCGGAGCGGTCCGGCGATTCATCGGCGCCGCGGTCGTCGGCGAACCAGGGCCAGCACAGCGGAATGCCGCCGCGAATGGCGCCGGGTAGCGGCTGGGGCGTGGGCGTTACCCACAGCCAGCCGCCGGGCACCAGCGCCTCTTCCGCTTCGCCAGTGCTGTAGGCATCGCCCCTTTCGAGCTTGGCTTCGGACGCCGGTAGAAAGTGCAGCACCTGCGCTCCCTGCAGCGATACGGCCAGCTCGCCCCAGGGTTCGCGCGCCAGCCATACGCGTCGGCCGGCCCATTCGCACTCACGCCGGCCATTGGTGTCATCGAGCAGGGCTCGCAGGCTTTGCGGGATCATTCGCTCTCCATCTCCTTGCGTCGCGTCATTCCACTTCTTCGTTGCGCAGAGCCTCGGCGGCGCCCAGCAGCCCCGGCCAGGGAGCGACAACCACTTGCACCGGAATGGCGCGAGTGTAATCGCTCATGCGCCCCTTGGCGGTAAAGGCTTCCACGAAGCGGCTCTCGGGCAGCCAGTCCAGCAGCCGTGGCAGGATACCGCCGCATAGATAGACCCCGCCCCGTGCGCCCATGGTCAATGCGGCATCGCCGCAGACATCGCCGAGAATCTTGAGAAACCGCAGCAGGGTATCACGGGCAATGGCGTCGCCGCCCTTGGCGGCGGCAGTAACCTCGGGAGGTGTCTCGCAGGTAGGCGGGATACCCTTCAGCGAGCAGTGGGCCAAGTAGAGGTCGAGCAGGCCCTGACCGCACAGGATGCGCTCCACCGAGACCCTGCCGTAGCGGTTGCGGAAATGGCGCAGCAGGTTCTGCTCGCGCTCATCGGTGGGGGCAAAGGTGACGTGGCCGCCCTCGGTTGAGAGCGGAATCCAGGCCCGACGCGCGGGAAAGATGCCGGCCACGCCGAGGCCGGTTCCGGGGCCGATGACCAGGCAAGTGGCATGCTTGCGCGCTGTGCCCGGGTGTATTTCGACCCGTTCGTGCGGTGCCACGTGAGGTACGCCGAGGGCCTGTGCGGTGAAGTCGTTGATCACCTTGAGCCGCTCGAGACCGAGCTTGGCCTGCGCTTCCCGGCGGGAAAAAGACCAGTGATTGTTGGTCATCGTCACCCGGTCGTCGCCGATGGGGCAGGCGAAGGCCAGACACGCCTCGCGTGGCGCCGCATCGCGGTCCACTCCGACTCTCGACAAGTAGTCGCCCACGGCCTCCACCAGGCCGGGGTAGTCGGCGCAGGGTAGCGCCAGAACATCGTGAGGCACGAACTCGCCGGGAGTGACCAGGGCGAAGCGGGCGTTGGTTCCCCCGATGTCACCGATCAGGGCCGGTCGCGTCATTGATCCTCCTGCTCGATCTTCTCCAGCTCGCGGGAGAGTACCTCTTCCTCGAAGCCGCCGAATACTCCGGCGCCCGACTCGGCGCTGGCAGCCAGGTGGCGGAAGCCGCCGAACAGCTCGCGCCCCAAGCCGAAATGATAGCGCTCCAGGTTGGGATCGACGATACCGCGGCCAGCGAACTCGCTGGCGTCCACGTGAACGGTCAGTTCGCCTCGCTCGGCGTCCAGGCGAACCACATCGCCGTCGCGCAGCCGGGCCAGCGGGCCGCGATCCACCGCCTCCGGGGTGACGTGAATGGCGGCAGGCACCTTGCCCGAGGCACCGGACATACGACCGTCCGTGACCAGCGCCACCTTGTAGCCGCGATCCTGCAGCACGCCGAGGAAGGGGGTGAGCTTGTGCAGCTCGGGCATTCCGTTGGCCTTGGGGCCCTGGAAGCGCACGACCACGACCACGTCGCGGTCGAGCTCGCCGGACTCGAAGGCCGCCTTGACCTGATTCTGGTCGTCGAAGATGCGCACAGGCGCTTCCACCACGCGGTTGGCCTGCTTGACGGCCGAGATCTTGATCACACCGCGGCCGAGATTGCCGTCTAGCACCACCAGGCCGCCGGTGGGGGCGAAGGGGTCGGCCACGGGACGCAGCACGTCACGGTCGAGGCTCTCGGTCGGCCCTTCTCGCCAGACCAACTTGCCGTCTTCGAGGAACGGTTCCTGAGTGTAGGCGGTCAGGTCGGTGCCGAATACGGTCGGGATGTCGCCGTGCAGCAGCCCGGCGCCGAGCAGCTCGCGGATCAGCAGGCTCATGCCGCCGGCGGCCTGGAAGTGGTTAACGTCAGCGCTGCCGTTGGGGTAGATCCGAGTCAAGCTCGGCACTACGGCGGAGAGCTCGGTGAAATCGTCCCAGTTGATGGTGACGCCGGCTGCGGCGGCCATCGCCACCAGATGCAGAGTGTGGTTGGTCGAGCCGCCTGAGGCGAGCAGGCCGATCATGGCGTTGACGATGGCCCGCTCGTCTATCTGCTTGTAGAAAGGACGATAGTTGCCGCTCTGCTCGGTGTTGCGAATGGCCTGCTCGGCGGCGTAGCGAGTCAGGGCTTCGCGCAGCGGAGTGCCCGGGTTGACGAAGGAAGCCCCCGGCAGGTGCAGCCCCATCATCTCCATCATCAGCTGATTGGAGTTGGCGGTGCCATAGAAGGTGCAGGTGCCGGGGCTGTGGTAGGAGTTGGACTCCGCCTCGAGCAGCTCCTCTCGGCCCGCCTTGCCTTCGGCATAAAGCTGGCGAATGCGGGCTTTCTCGTCATTGGGCAAGCCACTGGGCATGGGGCCGCCGGGCACGAACAGGGCCGGCAGGTGGCCAAAGCGCGCCGCGCCGATGAATAGCCCCGGCACGATCTTGTCGCAGATTCCCAGGTACAGGACGGCGTCGAACATGTTGTGAGAAAGTGCCACGGCGGTGGCCATGGCGATCACATCGCGTGAGAACAGCGACAGCTCCATGCCCGGCATGCCCTGGGTGACGCCGTCGCACATGGCCGGCACGCCGCCGGCGAACTGTGCCGTGCTGCCCATGCCTCGGGCGGCCTGCTTGATGATCTCGGGGTAGCTCTCGAATGGCCGATGGGCCGAGAGCATGTCGTTATAAGACGAAACGATGGCCAGGTTGGCGCTGTTGGTCAGCTTGAGCCGGTCCTTGTCGCCGGGATGATCGCAGCCGGCAAAACCGTGAGCCAGGTTGCCGCAGGAGAGTTCGCCCCGGTGCACGCCTTGTTTGTGCTGGGCGGCCATGTGCGCTTCGTAAAGCTTACGGCGACCATGTGAGCGTTGGCGAATGCGTTCTGTCACCTGCTCGACGGTGGGGTTCAGAGGGGTCTTACGAGCCATGGCAGCACCTCGCGTCTTGAGGGGAAAAGAATGTAAATTTACACAATTGTCTCCCATTTGAGCGCGGAAATGAAGCGCTCGGCAGAAAACATGTAGTTTTATTACAGCGATGGAAAAGGATTGGTAGGTCTGGGCACAATGTAGGCGGCCGGCGGCCACTTGTCAGCCGGCGTTTCGGCCCCCTCTGATAGGTCCTGCATGCCCGAGCTGATCCTCAAGCAGCTGCCAGCCGTCGAAGCCGCGCCGGAGGCCGCATGGAATGCCTTGGTTGGCGATGACCACCCATTCCTGCGACACCAGTTCCTTCATGCGCTCGAAGCCAGCGGCGCGGCGAGTCGCTCGACGGGCTGGCTACCGAACCATCTGACGCTGTGGCGCGGCGAATCGCTGGTCGGCGTCATGCCCCACTACCACAAGTTCCATTCCTACGGCGAATACGTCTTCGACTGGAGCTGGGCAGATGCCTGGGAGCGTGCCGGCGGGCGCTACTATCCCAAGGGCCTCACTGCCATTCCCTTCTCGCCGGTGCCGGGGCCGCGGCTGGCCTTGGCGGCTGACGTCGACCCGTTGCAGGCCCGTTCGCTGTTGGCCGAAGCGTGGGACAGCAGTGAGCTGTCGAGCTGGCATCTGCTGTTCGCCAGCGATGACGATGTCGAGGCCTGGTTGGCGGCAAGGCCCGACCTGCTGGTGCGACATGGTGTGCAGTTCCAGTGGGTCGATCGCGGCTATGGCGACTTCGAAGGCTATCTGGCGGCCATGACGGCGAAGCGGCGCAAGACGATTCGTCGCGAACGGCGCCGCGTGAGCGAGCAGGGGCTGACCCTGCATCGCCTCACGAGTGAGGCGATAGGGGACAGGGAGCTCGAGCACTTCTTTCGCTGCTATGAGATGACCTATCTCGAGCGCGGGCGTCACGGCTACCTCAATCTCGACTTCTTCCGTCGCTTGCATCGCACCATGCCCGAAGCATTGCTGCTGATCCAGGCGCGCCTCGACGATCAGCCAGTGGCCGCTGCGCTCTGCCTGCAGGGGAGTCGCACGCTCTACGGGCGCTATTGGGGCAGTGAGGTCCTGGCCGACTGTCTGCACTTCGAGGCGTGCTACTACCAAGGCATCGAACACTGTCTGGAAAACGGCTTGACCTGCTTCGATCCCGGTACCCAGGGCGAGCACAAGCTGGTGCGTGGATTCGCGCCCAGGCGGCTACGCTCGCTGCACCATCTTGGCGATCCGGGGCTGCGTGCCGCCGTGGCGCGTTTCTGCGACGAGGAGCGCCGACATGTCGAGGCTTACTGCCGGGCCGCCGAAAAGGCACTGCCATTTAGAGAGTGAGGCGTTCAGGGAGTGAGCCGAACGGTCGTTGATGGCATAATGCCGGCCATTCCGATTCATGAGGTCTTCTGCCGATGCTCAAGTGGCTCGCCATCGCCCTGCTGATGCTGCTGGCGCTGCTGCAATATCGCCTGTGGCTGGGTGACGGCGGCATCCATGAGCTGCGCGAGATTCGCGAGCGCGTGGCCATGCTCGATGCCGACAACAAGCCCCTGCGCGACCGCAATCAGCGGCTTGCCGCCGAGGTCATCGACCTGCAGACGGGTCTCGACGCGATAGAGGAGCGTGCCCGCAGCGACATCGGCATGGTACGTACCGACGAGCAGTTCTATTGGGTGCCCGGTGTGGTGATCGAGGGCAGCATGGGGCCGGCCGGTAATCCCGAACCGTCTGCAGCTGGCGCGGGCGGAGGCGGCCAATGAGTGAGTACGGTGCTGACGAGAGGCTGTGGCTGGTGGTTCCTGCCGCGGGGCGTGGGCGGCGCATGGGCGCAGAGCTACCCAAGCAGTACTTGATGCTGGGCGGTCGCCCGGTGCTGGCACATACCCTCGCACGGCTGCACCAGGCGTTCCCCCAGGCGAAACTGTGCCTGTGTCTCGATCCCGATGACGAGCATTTCGATCCCGTTTGGGTGCCTTTTGCCGAGTGGCGGCGCACGCCCGGTGGCGCCGAACGTGCCGACTCGGTGCGTCAGGCCCTGTCAGCACTGGCAGGCGAGGCCCGCGATGAAGATTTAGTGCTGGTGCATGACGTGGCGCGCCCTTGCGTCACGCTGGCAGATCTTGCCCGGCTGGAGGCAGCCCTGCGCGAAGACTCCGTGGGGGCTCTGCTGGCGACGCCGGTAGCCGATACCATGAAACGCGACGATGGGCGGCAACGCATTGCCCGCACCGAATCGAGAAACGGGCTGTGGCAAGCCCAGACGCCCCAGGGCTTCCGCTATGGCCTGCTGCGTCGGGCGTTGCACGAGGCGGCGGTGGGCGATGTCGGGGTGACCGACGAAGCCTCTGCGGTGGAGGCACTGGGGCTCTCTCCGCGCCTGGTGCCGGGCCGGCGCGACAATATCAAGATCACTCATCCGGAGGATCTGCCCCTGGCAGGGCATATTCTTGCCGCCCAGCAGGGCGAGCCCTTGGCAGATTCCGACAACCCGCAAGAGGAAACCTGAATGCTGCGCATCGGCCACGGCTTCGACGTCCATCGTTTCGGTGACGGTGACCATCTCATGATAGGTGGCGTGGCCATTCCCTTCGCTCACGGGTTCGTGGCTCACTCCGATGGCGACGTTCTGCTGCATGCCGTCAGCGATGCGCTGCTCGGTGCCTGCGCCCTGGGGGATATCGGTCGTCATTTTCCCGACACCGACCCGGCCTGGGCCGGTGCCGACAGTCGAGCCCTGTTGCGGCATGTGGCCAGCCTGGTGCGAGAGGCGGGCTATCGGGTGGGCAACGTCGATGCCACGGTGATCGCCCAGGCTCCCAGGCTGGCCCCTCATGTTGCGGCCATGTGTGCGTACATCGCCGAGGACCTGGAGCTTGCGCTGGATGCGGTCAACGTCAAGGCCACGACCAGCGAGCGACTCGGTTTCACCGGTCGCGGCGAGGGTATCGCCGCCGAGGCCGTGGTGTTGCTGATGCGTCAGGGGGCACTGAGTGAGTGAGGCTATCCGGCCGGGCGACTGGCCCCGTGCGACAGAGCCCGACTTCGGCCCGCCGCGTGCAGGCGACTATCGCGCCGAGCCGGAGGATTTCGTCGTAGAGGAGGTGCTCGGTTTCGTTCCCGAAGAGCACGGCGAGCATCTCTGGCTATGGGTCGAGAAGCGCGGGCTGACGACGTTGGAAGCGGTTCGTCACCTGGCGCGAACCTGCCAGGTATCGCCCCGGGCAGTGGGCTACTCGGGCATGAAGGATCGCATCGCCGTGACCCGGCAGTGGCTCTCGGTGCACTTGCCGGGCCAGCAGGCCCCGGACGACCTGGCTGATCGGCTTGCCGCCCTTGGGGTGCGGGTACTGGAGCAGGTGCGTCATCCGCGCAAGCTGAAGCGCGGCGTGCATCGCGCCAATCGCTTCTCGCTGCGTATCACGGGGGAGGCGGTAGGGGCGGAACTCACCGCACGCTGGGATTGGCTTTGCCAGCATGGCGTACCCAACCTCTTCGGCCCGCAGCGTTTCGGTCCCGAGGGGCGCAATCTTGTACGTGCGCGAGCGCTGCTGGCACGTGGCTGGCGCAAGCGCGACGATCGCGAGGGCATGCTGCTCTCTACCGCACGCAGCTATCTGTTCAACGAGCTGCTGGCCATGCGTCTGGCCGACGGCAGCTGGGAGCGACTGCTGGCAGGTGATGTGGCAATGCTGGACGGCACGGCAAGCCAGTTCGTCGTGGACTCCCCAGATGCCGAGCTTGACCAGCGTGCCGAGCGCCTCGACCTGCATCCCGCGGGCATGCTGTGGGGGATTGGCGAATCCCTGGCCACGAGTGAGGCCGCCCATTTCGAACGGGCCATCGTCGAGCGCCATGCAACGCTGTGCCGGGGGCTGGAGCAGGCTGGGGTAAAGATGGCCCGGCGTGCCCTGCGCATGCGCCTCGACCAGCCGAAGCTCACGGTGGATGGTGATACGGCTCGGCTCGATTTCCATCTGCCCCGCGGCAGTTTCGCCACGGCGGTGCTGCGCGAACTGATCGATCATCCAACGTTGGCGTCTTTCGCCGAACGCAAGGCGCCTGGGCATGAGCCCGGATGAGAACTGGAGGCCAAACCGATATGCGTAGACTCCTGCTTTCCAACGATGACGGTGTCCATGCGCCGGGGCTGCGGGCCCTTTACGAAGCCCTCGAGCCTCACGCCAGGCTGCGCGTGGTGGCACCCGACCGCGATCGCAGTGGCGCAAGCAATTCGCTCACGCTCAATCGCCCCCTGGCCTTGACGGCATTGGACAACGGCTTTCACTGTGTCGACGGCACGCCGGCCGACTGCGTCTATCTGGGGGTCAACGGGGTCTGGGACGAACGCCCCGATCTGGTGATCGCGGGCATCAACCATGGCGGCAATCTGGGCGACGACGTGCTCTATTCGGGCACTGTGGCGGCCGCCATGGAGGGACGCAATCTCGGTATGCCGGCTATTGCCATGTCGCTGGTCGGCACTCACCATTTCGACACCGCTGGCCGTGTCGCCGCGACCCTGGTCGGTGCCGCCGACCAGCTCTCGCTGCCTCCCCGGAGCCTGCTAAACGTCAACGTGCCGGATCTGCCCTGGGAGGAAATCCAGGGGTTCCGGGTGACTCGCATGGGCTATCGTGGTCCGGCGGATCGGCCAATGGAGGTGCGTGACCCCCGGGGCCGGTTGCGCTACTGGATTGCGGCTGTAGGCCAGAACGCCGATGATGGCGAGGACACCGATTTTGCCGCCATCGAGGCGGGTTATGTATCGATAACCCCGCTGCAGACCGACTTGACTCGGCATGCAGCAATCGCAGACGTGCAAGGCTGGCTGGATGCATTTACCTGAACGAATATCGGAGCTGCTGCGCGGCGTCGGGATGACGTCGCAGCGTACCCGTGACCGTATGGTGGCGCGTCTTGCCGACCAGGGAATCACCGACGAGCGGGTACTGAGCGTGATGGCCGAAGAGCCGCGCCACCTGTTTCTCGATGAGGCGCTGGCCCATCGCGCCTACGAGGACACGGCGCTGCCCATCGGTCATGGCCAGACCCTGTCGCAGCCCTGGATGGTCGCACGCATGACCGAACTGGTGATGAACGAGGCGCCGCAGCGGGTGCTGGAGATCGGCACGGGCTCCGGCTATCAGACGCTGATCCTCTCCCGCCTGGTGGCGGAACTCTGGTCGGTCGAAAGAATCAATGCCTTGCATCATCGGGCAGCGAAGCGCCTGCGCCTGCTGCAGGCAACCAATGCGCGCCTGCGTCTCGCAGATGGCGGCCATGGCTGGCAGGAGGCGGCGCCGTTCGATGTAGTGCTGCTCACCGCCTGTGCCCAGGAGCTGCCCGAGATGTTGATCTCGCAGCTTGCCGAGGGGGGCGTGATGATCCTGCCTCTGGCGGATCCGGACGGGGAACAATGGCTGACTCGGGTGCGTAGGGTCGGTCAAAAACAGGAGGTTCAGCGGCTGGAACGGGTTCGTTTCGTGCCGCTGCTGCAAGGAGTGATTCGTTGAAGCGACATTTCAGTGTGTTCCTCAAGGGTGCCGGCATGGGCGCAGCCGATGCCGTGCCCGGAGTTTCCGGTGGCACCATCGCCTTCGTCACCGGCATCTATGAGGAACTGATTCACACGATCAAGCAATTCGGCCCCAGCGCTTATCCGGCCTGGCGCCGTGGCGGTCTGTCAGGGCTCTATCACCATCTCAATCTGGCCTTTGCCTTGCCGCTGCTGTTGGGCATCGGTCTCAGTCTGATCAGCGTGGCACATCTCGTGGTCTGGCTGATGGACGATCACCCGCTGCTGTTGAACGGCTTCTTCTTCGGCCTGGTGGCGGCTTCGGCCATCGTGGTGAGCCGTCACCCCGCCGACTGGAAGCTGTGGCACCTGCTCCCGCTGATTGCGGGGCTGCTGCTGGCCCACGGCCTGCCGTCGTTGATGCCCCTGATCACCCAACTGGGGAGTCCCTCGCTGGTGTTGATCGTCGGGGGAGCCATTGCCATCAGCGCGCTGCTGCTGCCCGGGGTGTCGGGCAGCTTCCTGCTGCTCACCATGGGACTCTACGGTACCGTGATGCAGGGCATCCGCAGCTTCGACCTGTCACTGCTTTCGACTTTCGCGGTTGGCTGCCTGATAGGTCTGTTCGGCTTTTCTCGCCTGCTCTCATGGTTGTTGCGCCACTACCACACGGCCACGCTGCAACTGCTCATCGGCTTCATCATCGGCTCGCTGCCAGTGCTCTGGCCATGGCGGGAACTCGTTCGCTATCAGCTTGGGCCAGAAGGCCAAATGATCCCGCTCGACTATCGCTACCTGACCCCAGGCGACTACGCCATCTTGACCGGCGAGCCCGGCTTGATGCTTCCCGTGCTGGTTGCCATGCTGCTCGGCGCTGCCCTGGTACTCGTACTGGGACGCAACGTCGGTGGCGGCACGTCGGGCAAGGTGGGTAATGGCCCTCAACAATCGCCTGACAAGGAGGAGAGCTCCCATGCGTAAGGTCTTTCTCGTTTCGGCCATTGCCCTGGCAATGACCGGCTGTGCTGCACAGCAGGAGTATTCTGCTCCGCAGGTTCGCGACCTTTCGGTGAGTCGTGAGCGTACCCAGGCCAGCCACTATACGGTCGAGCAGGGCGATACGCTTTATGGCATCGCCTGGCGGCATGACATGGATTACCGCGATCTGGCCAGACTCAATCAGATTGCCCCACCTTATCGCATTCAGACCGGTCAGCAGCTGCGCCTTGGCGATGGCGCGGCGCCGCCGTCACGCACGGAACCGTCCCCTGGCCTTGGCGGTCCTCAGGTTGCGACTGCCACTGCCTTGGGCGGTGGTGCCGCGTCACAGGCGGGTGACGACTGGTTGCTGCCCGATGAACAGGCGATCGAGCGCAACCGCAGGCTGGCGGCCGAGCCCCTGGACGCCGAGGGCCGTGCTCCTACTGAGACGGCACTGGCAGGTGCCCAGCAGGTCGCTGGGTCGGCGCCTCGGACCACCGAGCCGGAAGCGCAACGTGCTCCAGAACCCATCGTCGATGCCGAGGTGGCCGTCGCCGCACAGCCTGAGGCTCAACCCGAGCCTGAAGCTCAGCCCGAACCACAGCCCGAACCACAGCCTGCGGCTCAGCCCGAACCCGATGCCGGGACCGCGGTAGCGGGCGAGCCGGAACGCCAGCCCGCCAGCGAGAGTCGTACCTATACGCCAGTCGACGAGGTGCCCTGGCAGTGGCCCGCGGACGGGGAATTGATCGGCCGCTTCGGTGAAGGCGGTAGCATAACCGCCGGCATTGATATTGCCGGGCAAAAGGGGCAACCTGTCAGAGCAGCCGGGCCCGGTATCGTGGTCTATGCCGGTAGCGGGGTGCGGGGTTATGGCAACCTCATCCTGCTCAAGCACAATGACCAGTACCTTAGCGCCTATGCCCATAACGACAGCCTTCGGGTGACTGAGAACGACGTGGTGGAGGCCGGCCAGGTCATCGCCACGATGGGCGACAGCGACGCCGAAAGTACCAGGCTGCATTTCGAGGTGCGCAAGGATGGCCAGCCTCAGGACCCTCTAAAGTACCTGCCGGAGCGGTAGCCGTCTTGCGGTTGTCGCCGGGGTGACAAGGAGGTCGCTGGCACCCGTACGGGTGCCGGCAAGAGTCAAGAATAATTAGAACTCTGCGCTGCGAACCAAGCCAGAGAGAACGACATTTCAGGACGAAACCACGGGGTAGAACCGATGAGCATGCTTGAACGGGACCTTCAGGATGTTGATCTCGATGACGTTACCGAGGCCGAGCAGGAGCTCGGAACGGCATCGGACAATTCGACCAGCGACGACGAGGCAGCCTTCGAAAAGGCGCTGAGTCGGGAAGACAAGCACTACCACCATAGCCTAGACGCCACTCAGATCTATCTCAACGAAATCGGCTTTTCCCCCTTGCTGTCGCCAGAGGAGGAGGTCTATTACGGCCGCCTGGCGCAGAAAGGAGACCCAGCTGGGCGGGCGCGAATGATCGAGTCCAACCTCAGGCTGGTGGTCAAGATCGCGCGACGTTATCTCAACCGAGGGCTGACCCTGCTCGACTTGATCGAGGAGGGTAACCTCGGTCTGATACGGGCGGTCGAAAAGTTCGATCCCGAGCGCGGCTTTCGCTTTTCCACCTATGCGACCTGGTGGATTCGTCAGACCATCGAACGGGCGCTGATGAACCAGACGCGCACCATTCGTCTGCCCATCCATGTCGTCAAGGAACTCAACATCTATCTGCGCGCGGCACGCGAGCTGACGCAAAAGCTGGATCACGAGGCCACGCCGGAAGAGATTGCCGACTATCTCGACAAACCCGTCGAGTCGGTCAAGAAGATGATGGGGCTCAATGAGCGCGTCTCCTCGGTGGACTATCCGATGGGTGGCGAAAGCGACAAGCCGCTGATCGAGACCCTGGCCGACGATAACGAACAGGGCCCCGAGTCATCGCTGGTCGATATCGACGTCAAGCAGCATGTCGATGAGTGGCTGGCGGAGCTGACCGAGAAACAGATGGAAGTCGTGGTGCGACGTTTCGGCTTGCGCGGCCATGAGGCGGCGACGCTCGAGGAGGTCGGCGACGAAATCGGTCTGACCCGTGAGCGTGTCCGCCAGATCCAGGTCGAGGCACTAAAGAAGCTGCGCCGCGTCCTCGAGAAGCAGGGTCTCTCGATGGATAACATCTTCAACGAGTAACCGCAGATCGAAAAAACGGCAGCCGACCTCCGGGTCGGCTGCATATTTTCTGCATGCTGATGCGTTATCATTAGCCTCCTCATCATGCAGGGATGAACAAGGAAACGATCAATGCATCGCTCACCCTTCACTAGGCGCTTCCAGCGCCGTGGCCTTGCGGTCATCGTCAGTCTCGCCATGGTAGGCAACGCCCAAGCTGCCGATCTGTGGACCATCGCTCAGGACGCGCTCGCCAACGATGCCGAGCTGGCTTCGGCCCGTGCCGGCTTTCAGGCGACCGAGGCGGCGCGAGATGTCCAGCGCGGCACCTTGCTGCCCCAAATCGGCATTGGCGGTACGGTCAGCCATACGCGCACCTATTCGAGCCCTGCCCAGGGCTTAGCCGGCAGGATCCCGGACGGCGCCGAGGAGCTGGATACGCCGGTCAACATCGAGCAGGACGATACGGTAAACAGCGCGGGCATCAGCCTGGATGCCGAGCAGGCATTGTACGACCCGTCGCGGCGTGCCCAGCTCGAGCGCGCCGAGCGCGAGATCGATCGCGATGCGCTGGGGCTCGAAGCGTCTCAGCAGCAGCTGCTCTACAACGTGGCCAACGCCTACTTCGAGATTCTCAGGGCGCATGACGTGCTCAGTGCGCGCCGCGCTCAGGAGACCGCCATCAGTCGCCAGCTCGAGCAGGCCCGTGAGCGCTTCGAAGTCGGTTTGATCGCAATCACCGATGTGCATGAGGCCCAGGCGCGTTTCGATCTGGCGCGAGCCCAGCGCATCGCAGCGGAAGGCGCCATGCAGGTCAGTTTCGAGGCGCTGGAGCGACTCACCGGCCATCGCTACGAGAGCATCGAAGCCTTGGACGAGGAGGTGCCCATCGCCTCACCGCAGCCGGCCGATCGTGAAGAGTGGGTGGCTCTGGCCATGGCCAACAGCCCCATGGTGTTGATGGCTGAAGCCGGAATCGAGGTGGCGAGAAGCACCGTCGATGTCTCCCGGGCCGGGCAGCGACCGGTCGTGTCGGCCTTCGCCAACTACGGCTGGGCGGACACCAACCGCAGTGGCACGTCGCATCAGTCGGAAAGCCAGATAGGCCTGCGCGCCAGCCTGCCGCTCTATACCGGCGGCTCGACCCAGGCGCAGATCCGGCAGAGCGGCTTCCTGCTCGAAGCCACGCAGTACGATTTCGAGGCGCAGCGGCGCGATACCATCCAGCAGGTCCGCTCATTGTTCACTCGCGTGAACAATGACGTGGAAACCGTCGAGGCGCGCCGCCAGGCGATCATCTCCAACCAGAGCGCCCTTGAAGCGACGCGCTCTGGCTACGAGGTGGGAACGCGTAACATCGTTGATGTGCTGAATGCCGAGCAGAACCTGTTCAATGCCATAGCCGAACATGCCGAAGCGCGCTACGACTACGTGTTGGGATTGCTGCAGCTTCAGATGCAGGCCGGGGTGCTGGGGCCGGATTCGATTCAAGCCGTCAATGCCTGGCTGAGCGACGAGGAGCGTGTCTCGCTGGAGTTGCCGGATGAGGCCAACGCCAACCCGGTCATGAACATCGGTGAGCGCCCCCAAGCCCCAACGTGATGAACGACGTAATTGTCCCAAAACCATGCTGTTTTTCTCTGCGTACCACCGAGAAATCGGTGGTTTCGTGCGTGAAATGGCCTGAGGTATAAAAGATAATACTGCGCTGTTTCTTGTCGGCGGAGAATTGCCATGGCCAGGCCCCTGGTCGCAGATATCGATCTCGACGCCCTGCGTCACAACTACGCCCTGGCACGTGCGCTGGCCTCCGGCAGCCGTGCCGTGGCGGTGATCAAGGCCGATGCCTACGGCCACGGTGCGGTGCAGTGTGCCCGGGCGCTGGAGTCGTTGCCCGCGGAGCAGCGTCCGCCGGCCTTTGGCGTGGCCTGCCTGGAAGAAGCCGAGAGCCTGCGCCAGGGCGGGATAGCGACGCCGGTCGTCCTGCTCGAAGGTATCTTCGACGCCAGCGAGCTGCCACGTGTCGAGGCGCTTGGGCTGTGGCTGACCGTACATAGCGAATGGCAACTGAGGGCGCTACTGGCCTACCGCCCGAGATCGCCCATTCCCGTCTGGCTCAAGATAGACTCAGGCATGCATCGGTTGGGCTTTCCCCCCGAGGAGGCTGCGTCGGTGTGGCAACGTCTGGTATCGGCACCCGAGACCGCCACCGACCTGCACCTGATGAGCCACTTCGCCAGTGCCGATGCCGTCGATGCCAGCTACTTCGAACGCCAATTGACATGCATGCAGGCTCTGGCCGCTCGGCTCGATGCACCGCTGTGTCTGGCCAACTCTCCGGCTACCCTGGCCCGGCCTGACTCGCATGGGAGCTGGGTGCGCCCCGGCGTCATGCTCTATGGCAGCGATCCACTGGAAGCGCCCAATGGCGCCAGTCAGCGGCTCCAGCCGGTGATGACGCTGCGCTCCGAGATCATCGCCGTACGTGATCTGGCCGCTGGCGAGCCTGTGGGCTATGCCGGCCGCTGGCGGGCGCCGCGTTCATCGCGCATTGGGGTAGTGGCCTGCGGCTACGGTGACGGCTATGATCGGCATGCCATCGATGGCACGCCGGTACTGGTGGCCGGGAAGCGCACGCGCATTGCCGGCAAGGTGTCGATGGACATGCTGACAGTGGATATCAGCGACATCCCCGAGGCCGAGATCGGTACCGAGGTCGTGCTGTGGGGAAGGTCACGCCACGGGGCAGTGCTGTCCGTCGACGAGGTGGCTCGCTACTGCGACACCATCAGCTACACGCTGCTGACCGGGGTACTGCCGCGTGTTCCCAGGTGCTACTCCAGGCTGGACTGAGCTTCAGCCCTTTTGCCCGATTCGATCAGAACGGAAACCCGCATGTCCAAGCGTAACTGGCCTGATTCCTTCGCCCATCCTCGCTTCTGGCCCGCCTGGCTGGCCATTGGCGCCATGCAGGTAGGAGCCTGGCTACCCTGGAGGCTCAAGCTCGCCATCGGGCGCGGGCTGGGCCTGTTGGCCTGGGCGGCGGTTCCTCGCCGCCGTCATATCGTCGATACCAATCTGCGGCTCTGTTTTCCCGAGCTCAGCGACAGCGAGCGCCGGCGGCTTGTGCTCGATACCTTCAAGGCCAACGGTATCGGAATTCTGGAGACCGCGACGGGATGGTGTCGAGATCCCAGGCATTTGAGCCACCGAGTGGCTTACAAGGGGCTCCATCACCTCGAGGCAGCGCATGCTCGAGGCAAGGGGGTGCTGGTTGTGGGTATTCACTTCTCCACCTTGGACCTGGGCGGTGCGCTGCATTCGCTCTATTTCCCCGCCGACGTCGTGTATCGTCCGCACAACAACCCGCTATTCGACCGCTTCATGACCCGGTCGCGGAGCAATATCTTCGGCGAGGCGATCGATCGTCACGACCTGCGTGGCGTGGTGCGACGGATCAAGGCGGGCCATATCGTATGGTATTCACCGGATCAGGACTTCGGGCGGGACGTCAGCGTCTTCGCCCCGCTGTTCGGTGTCCAGGCAGCGACCATTCGTTTGACCGCGAAGATCGCACGGATGACCGGCGCACCGGTGGTACCGCTAATGTTCCATCGCAACCCCGACGATCGAACCTATACCATCGAATGTCACCCCCCGCTGGAGGACTTCCCGAGTGGCGACGAAGTGCGTGACGCCACTCAGGTCAACGCCTTCATCGAGCGGGCAATCCGTAAGCACCCGGAGCAGTACATGTGGCTGCACCGACGCTTCAAGACGCGTCCGGAAGGCGAAAAAGGCTTCTACTGAGGCCCTGTAAGCGGCGCTTTTGTACCGCCCCGTAGCAATCCATACACAAGGAGTAACCGGTAGTAACTTGACGCTTCGGTCAGTTCACGCAAGGCTTATGCATACCTATTGGGAAAACTGCGCCGAAGGAAGCATGGCGCTTAAGACAGTCAAGGAGGTCTGTATGCTCGGCAATGCAATGCTGTTCCTGATTATCGCCATCATCGCAGGGGTGCTCGGTTTTACCGGCATCGCGGGCGCCGCCACCACCATCGCCCAGATTCTGTTCTTCCTCTTCATCGTGCTGTTCATCGTCTCGTTGATCACCGGGCGAAGAAAACCGTAGTGCTCTGCGCCCATCCGTTCGAGACATGACCGAACGAAAAGGCCTCGCATCCGCGAGGCCTTTTTTATGCTGCGTACCGCAGGTTGCGATGTCGTATCAGGCGTCGATGCGCTTGTACTTCATCCGGTGCGGCGTGTCATTGCCGACCCGCTTGCGGTGCTCCGCTTCGTAGTCGGTGTAGTTGCCCTCGAAGAACTCTACGTGGGAGTCGCCTTCGAACGCCAGGATGTGAGTGGCGATACGATCGAGGAACCAGCGATCGTGTGAGATGACCAGAGCACAGCCGGGGAAGGCAAGCAGAGCTTCCTCGAGGGCGCGCAGGGTCTCGATGTCGAGATCGTTGGAGGGTTCGTCGAGCAGCAGGACGTTGGCACCCTGCTTCAAGGTTTGGGCCAGCTGCAGGCGGCCGCGTTCGCCACCGGAGAGATCCTTGAGGAACTTCTGCTGGTCGTTGCCCTTGAAGTTGAAGCGACCCACATAGGCACGCGATGAGACTTCATAGCCGTTTATGTTGAGCAGGTCCTGACCGTCGGAGACCGCCTGCCATACGGTCTGCTTGTCTTCCAGGGCGTCGCGCAGCTGTTCCACGTAGGCGATGTCGACGGTCTCGCCAATCACCACCTCGCCGCTATCGGGTTGCTCCTTGCCGGTGATCAGTTTGAACAGCGTCGACTTGCCGGCACCGTTGCCACCGATGATGCCGATGATGGCCCCCTTGGGGACGGTGAAGGAGAGGTCCTCGTAGAGCAGCTTGTCTTCGAAGCGCTTGGATACGCCATGGAATTCGATCACCTTTTCCCCCAGGCGCGGGCCGGGAGGAATATAGATCTCATTGGTCTCGTTGCGCTTCTGGAAGTCGCCGGACTGCATCTCCTCGAAGCGGTTGAGTCGCGCCTTGCTCTTGGCCTGGCGGCCCTTGGCATTGCTGCGTACCCACTCCAACTCGTGTTTGATTGCCTTCTGACGCGAGGCCTCCTGCTTGGCCTCCTGCTCGAGGCGCTTCTCCTTCGATTCCAGCCACTGTGAGTAGTTGCCCTCGAAGGGAATGCCGTGGCCTCGGTCCAGCTCGAGTATCCAGCCGGCAACGTTGTCGAGGAAGTAGCGGTCATGGGTAATGGCCACCACGGTGCCGCTATAGTCGTGCAGGAAGCGCTCGAGCCAGGCTACCGATTCGGCATCAAGGTGGTTGGTAGGCTCGTCGAGCAACAGCATGTCCGGGTTCGAAAGCAGCAGGCGGCAAAGTGCCACTCGCCGACGCTCGCCACCGGAGAGATGACCGACCCGCGCTTCCCAAGGCGGCAGGCGAAGCGCCTCGGCGGCCACTTCCAGCTTGCGCTCCAGGTTGTGGGCGTCGGCGGCCTCGATGATGTTTTCCAGGCGGGCTTGCTCTGCCGCCAGCGCATCGAAGTCGGCGTCCGGCTCGGCATAGGCGGCATAGACGGCATCCAGCTTGGTCTGTGCCTGCTTGATCTCACCCAGCGCTTCTTCCACGGTCTCGCGGACGCTCTTCTCGTCGTCGAGCTGCGGTTCCTGTGGCAGGTAGCCGATGTTGATGCCGGGCATGGGGCGCGCCTCGCCTTCATGCTCCGTATCGACCCCTGCCATGATGCGCAGCAGGGTCGATTTACCCGAGCCATTCAGGCCCAGTACGCCGATCTTGGCACCCGGAAAGAAGGACAGGGAGATGTCCTTGAGAATCTGCTTCTTGGGCGGAACGACCTTGCCCACCCGATTCATGGTGAAGACGTATTGCGCCATGGAATTCCACTGGTGTTGAGGGTTTCAGTGGCCACGATGATAGTGGTCGGGCAGGGCAAAGGCCAGTATTGCGGTAACGGCTCGAACAGAAGAGCTGCAGCGTGGCGAGGATTCGGAAGACTGGACCGGTCGAGGCATCCGGGGGATGCCTCATCGCCAAAGGGGGTTACTCTTCTTCGTCGTTCAGCATCCAGTCGTCGGCGATCGCCCGCTGCAGGCGTCGCTCTTCAAGCAGGGCCTCTACGCGCCGACGCGCGCGCAGGGTATCGGCACGGCTGGAGGCGCGGGGACGCACATATTCGTCGTCATTCACCGCTTCCAGGAAATCCTGATCATCATCGTGAGCGTCGTTGACAAGGGGTTCATGGCTCATGCGAAGTCCTCCCATGGCCCAGTGTCGACCGCTCTGCGATCGACGTGTCGCATACCCGCTTCGCGTCCGAAGCGACGGACCTGAAGCGCCATCGGTGCCTATGACCGGCACCTGACGGCTATATATATCCACTAGAGCTCGAGAGCAAGCGTAATCGCAATTTTTTTATCTGGCCGGGCTCAGGAGAGCCCGTGTTCGGCCTTCAGCCGCTCGAGTTCCAATTGGGCTTCGACACGTTCCGTGACGTCTTTCTGCACGCCGATGTAGTAGGTCAGGTTGTCATCCGCATCATAGACGGGGGTGATCGACAGCTCGTTCCAGAACAGGGTGCCGTCCTTGCGGTAGTTGCGCAGCACCTCACGACAAGGCCTGCCCTCGGCCAGGGCCTTGCGGATATTGTCCAGGGCCGGCTGGTCGCGATCGTCGTTCTGCAGGAAGCGGCAGTCCTGATAGAGGATCTCGTCCGCACTGTAGCCGGTAAGCCGTTCGAAGCCCTTGTTGACGTAGATGAGGATATTCTCGTCACCTTCCTGCTCGGCGACCACGATGCCATCTTCCGAAGCATCGACGATACGCTCCAGCAGTTCCGGGCTGATCAGAGGAGTTCGTTTCATTCAGGCATTCCTGTCTCGGACTTGGCGGTTACCGAACGTCACTATGCTACATCTTAGCCAGCCGACGCCAGATCGATACGCCGTCATGTCTCCTGCTCGACTTCCGGCAGGCGAGTGGCAGAGAGGGCTGCCGCCAATGCCATCACGGCCAGAAAGACGAGTAGCCAATCGGTTCCCAGCCATTGGGCCAGCAGCCCCGTCATGCCGCCCACCACCAGCATCATCACTCCGGTGATGGTGTTGGACAGCGCAACGTAGAGTGCTCGCCGGTCCTGACCGGCCATGTCGACCAGATAGGTCTTGCGCCCCAGGCGTACCCCGGCATGCACGACGACCAGCAGAGCATAAACGAGGGCATAGGGCCAAACCTGGCTGCTCCACTCGCCCGGCAGCCAGGCAATGGCGGCTCCCAGCAGGCAGCACACCGCCGCCCCCAGGCCTGTGTCGCGCAGTACGGTACGGCTGGAAGCGTCGGCGCGTTTGCCCCATACCGGACTCGCGATCATGCCGGCGATGCCCGAGACCACTATCAGGATACCCAGGCCACCCAGCTCGGCACCGCTTTGCTGCTGGCCGAGTACGGCGACGTAGGGCAGGGCCAGGGCGCTGGCCAGCAGCAGCGAGCGTGAAAGGTTGAAGTGCAGGAAACCACGGTCTTCACGCATCAGATGCAGGCCCAGCTTGATGCTGTCCCAGGCGTTCTCGCCCCCTTCCACCGCTCCCGGCATCTCGGCGATGCGTGCAGCGCACGCGGCGTTTACGGCCCAGCCCAGCGCGGCGATGCCGAGCAGGATTGCCAACGCCAGCTCGCCGGGCCGATCCTCGAACAGCATCAGTACACCGCCGGCTGCGAGGGTGACGGCACCCGCCACGCTGCCGCTCCAGCCCATCAGGTTGCCGCGGCGCCGCTTGGCGATGGTCTTGCCCAGCACGTCCTTGGTGGCGATGGATGAGAGACCGCGGGCCAGCGAAAGCGCCACCAGGGCTGTCAGCACCAGGGCGCCGCCAAGGCTGCCCTGGCCATACACGGCGAGCAGCGCCAGGACCAAGGCTGCCAGTGCCTGGAGGCAGCCGCCGGCGACCCACACCCATTTGCGCTGCGGCTTGAGACGGATGAAGCCGGCGACGAATAGCTGAGGCAGCAGCGCCCCTGCCTCGCGAATCGGCACCAGCAGCCCGACCATCCACAGTGGCGCGCCAATGACACCGAGCAGCCAGGGCAGTACCAGGCGGGCGCTGGAGAGTTCATCGGCCAGCTTGTTGCCCAGCGCTGCGAACAGGTGGAGGAAGAAATTGCGGGGCTGCTCATCGCAGGCTTCATCGGAGATGTCCTTGCACATGCGGCTGTCTTCATCTCCCGTCAGCCACTCGTACAGACGCGACTGGCCGATCTCGCGCTCGCTCATCCCGGCTCCTTGGCTGCTATCATCTCGGTTTCCATTGTTGCGACAGGTTGCCGACATGTCACGTATCCGCATCCACTACTGCACCCAATGCCAATGGCTGCTGCGCAGCGCCTGGCTGGCACAGGAGCTGCTCTCCACCTTCGGCGAGGAGTTGAAGGAGGTCGCGCTGGTGCCTTCCCATGGCGGCTATTTCGAAATCTTCTACGACGACGAATCGCTATGGGAGCGCAAGCGCGACGGCGGCTTCCCCGACAGCAAGCAGCTCAAGCAGCGGGTTCGCGATCGGCTCGATCCCAACCGTGACCTGGGCCATATCGACCGATGAAGGCAACGCCGACGAGCGCTGAGATTCGCGATCTGGATCGCCAGGCGATTCTCTTCGGCTTGGGTGCGGTGGCGCTGTGGTCAACCGTGGCGACGGCCTTCAAGCTGGCCTTGACCTACATGACGCCGCTCGAGCTGATCTGGCTGGCCTCGCTGGTGTCTTGGCTGTTCATGGGAGTCCTGGTGGTGCGGCAGGGATTGTTGGGCGAGGCCCTGCGCCGAGGCTGGCGTACTGCCGCCTGGGCCGGGCTGATGAACCCGGTGGCCTACTATCTGTTGCTGTTCGGTGCCTATGACCGCCTGCCGGGCCAGGAAGCCATGGCGCTCAATTACACCTGGGCGCTGGCCATGGCCTTTCTGGCGGTGCCACTGCTGGGTCAGCGCCTGACGCGCATCGACGTGCTGGCGGGACTGGTCGCCTATACCGGGGTATGGGTGATCGCCACCCGCGGCCAGGTCTTCGACGTGGCTTTCGCCGATCCTCTTGGCGTGGCGCTGGCGCTGGCATCGACGCTGCTGTGGGCGTTCTACTGGCTTCTCAACGTGCGCGACCGGCGCCCGCCGCTGGTGGCCCAATGGCAGAACTTCGGCGTTGGCCTGCCGGTGCTCACGCTGCTGATGCTGCTTGGCCCCGGCTTCGCCTGGCCCGGCTGGGCGGCGCTGGGGGCCGGGGTCTACGTCGGTCTGTTCGAAATGGGCGTTGCCTTCGTGCTGTGGCAACTGGCCATGCATCGAGTATCGCGTACGGCGCGGGTCTCCCACCTGATCTTTCTGTCGCCGCCGGTGTCGCTGCTGCTGCTCTATCTGGTGGTAGGGGAACCGATCCTGTCATCGACCCTGGTCGGGCTGGCTCTCATTCTCGGCGGATTGGGGCTGCAGCAGTGGCAGAAGAGCCCTACGGAGGGTCACTCGTGAGCGATGTCGGCCAGCTCTACGCCGTTGCTCTCCAGCAGCGGTTCGAGTACCGGCCATACATTGTCGAGAATGATCGGCTGGGCTTGGCTGGTGGGGTGGATCCCGTCGTCCTGCATCATGCCCTCTTCGAGGGCCACGCCTTCCAGCAGGAAGGGTACCAGCGGCGCATCGTAGGTCTCGGCCAGGCGCGTGAAGACGTCGCCGAAGGCGCGGCGATAGGCCTGCCCGTAGTTGGGCGGAATGTCGATACCCAGAATCAGCACCTCGGCGCCGGCGGCCTGACTGGCCTCGATCATGCCGGCCAGATTGGCCTCGAGCTGGGCAGGGGGGAGGCCACGCAGGCCGTCGTTGCCGCCCAGCTCAAGCAGAACGATGTCCGGGTCATGCTGTCCGAGTAGCTCGGGGAGCCGACTGGCACCGCCGCCGCTGGTCTCACCGCTGATGCTGGCATTGATGACACGGGTACTGCCTGCCAGCCGCTCCTCGAGCAGGGTGACCCAGCCGGTTTCCTGCTCGATGCCGTAGGCGGTGCTCAGGCTGTCGCCCATGACCAGTAGCGTAGGCCGTTCCGCTGCCGGACTCGGCGTTGCCGTCAAGCCCAGGGCAAGTAGCATGCATCCGGCAAGACCTGCACACTGCAAACGCCAGCGTGCGAGCCATACGCTTACCAAACCCAAGGGGATACCTTTCACCATGTCCGACTCCTCGACTCAAGATGCTGTGTTGTCTGCCACCGCTACCGAGCGCGACGCCAATCCGATTCTACACGCTCGTCAGTTGAACAAGCAGGTGGTGAGCGGCGAGCGGCAGCTCACCATTCTGAGTGGTCTGGATCTCAAAGTGTTCCCTGGGGAGAGCGTGGCGATCCTGGGCCAGAGCGGAGCAGGCAAGTCGACCCTGCTCGGTCTGCTGGCGGGCCTGGACCAGCCGAGCGGCGGCGAGCTCTCGCTGTTCGGCGAATCGCTGGCCAAGCTCGACGAGGATGGACGCGCCCGATTGCGGGCCGGTCGGGTTGGCTTCGTGTTTCAGAATTTCCAGCTGCTGCCGACTCTGACGGCCCTGGAGAACGTCCTGCTGCCGCTGGAACTCTCGCCGCTGCCCGGGGCCGATGCCCGAGCCCGCGACTGGCTGACCCGGGTCGGGCTCGGTGAACGGCTCGATCACCTGCCCAAGCAGCTCTCGGGCGGGGAGCAGCAGCGCGTGGCGCTGGCGCGGGCCTTCGTTACCGGCGCCGAGCTGGTATTTGCCGATGAGCCCACCGGCAACCTGGACCAGGCCACCGGCGGGCGCATCATCGATATGCTGTTTCAGCTCAATCGCGAGTCCGGCACCACCCTGGTACTGGTGACACACGACCGCGCTCTTGCTGCCCGTTGCGATCGCTGCATGAGCCTGGAGGAGGGCCGGCTGGTCGAGCTCGTGCGCGACGAGGTGAATGCATGAGTTCGTCGTCCACACAGGCATCCGGCAGCAAGCTGCTGCGGCTTTCCGCTCGCGGCCTGCTGCGCGACCTGCGTGCCAACGACGTTCGCGCCCTGTTCGTCGCGCTGGCGCTGGCAGTGGCCGCCTCGACCATGATCGGTTTCTTCCTCGATCGTCTCGACCGCGGGCTGACCCGGCAGGCCGGCCAGCTGCTCGGCGGCGACCTGGTCCTCGAGCAGGGTCGCCCCTTCAGCGAAGAGCTGCGCACCACCCTGGAAGAGGCCGGGCTAACGCTGAGCGATCAGGTCGACATGGTGACCATGGTCAGCTTTGGTGACGCCTTTCAGCCGGCCAGCCTCAAGGCCGTCGACAGTGTCTACCCTCACTATGGCCAAGTTCACGTCGATCGCGGCGAGGGCATCGAAACCGTGGCCCACGGTCCGGCGCCCGGCGAGGCATGGCTGGCGCCGCGCCTGGCGCTGCTGCTCGAAGCGGAGCTGGGCGATCGCATTCAGGTGGGCGAGGGCGAGCTGACGGTGACCGGGCTGGTCGAACGGGAGCCGGACCAGTCGGCGGGGTTCGGCAATTTCAACCCGCGTTTGATGATCCATCTCGACGACCTCGAGACCACCAACCTGGTACAGCCTGGGGCGCGGGTGGAGTTCGAGCTGCTTGCTGCCGGCCCGCCTCAGGCCCTCGATCAGCTGGCGCCGCTGCTTGCCAGGCTCAGCCGCGACGGAGTCGAAGTACGCGATGTGCGACGCGACCGACCGGGGCTCGGCAATGCCCTGGAGCGTGCCGAGAAGTATCTCAGCCTGGCGGGGCTTGCAGCCGTACTGTTGGCCGGTGTAGCCGTGGCCATGGCCACGCGGCGCTATGTCGAGCGCCATCTCGATACCGCAGCGCTGCTGCGCTGCTTTGGCGCCACCCAGCGCGATCTGACCTGGCTGTTCGCGCTGCAACTGCTGTGGCTGGCCCTGGCGGCATCGCTGCTCGGGGCGCTGCTGGGCCTGGCCGGTCAGGCGGCACTGCTGGCGCTGCTTGCCGCCTTCCTGCCGCTCACCCTGCCGCCGCCGGGTTGGCTACCGCTGTGGCTCGGCGTGTTGACGGCGCTGGCAGTGCTGGTCGGCTTCGCCGGACCCACGCTGCTGCGCCTCAAACGGGTCAGCGCGCTCAAGGTGCTGCGTCGTGAACTCGACCCTCTGCCAGCTTCGGCCTGGCTGGTGGTGCTGGTGGCCAGCCTGGTGTTCGGCGGCCTGCTGTGGCTCTACTCCGGCGACTTCGGTCTGGCGGCCTCGCTGCTGGTCGGGGGACTGATCATGCTGGTGGTGCTGTGGGGGCTTGGCAGCCTGCTGCTCGGCATGGTGCTGCGTGTTGCCGGGCGCCTGCCTCAGGGCGGAGGCAAGCGCGGCGAGCTGGCTCAGGCCTTGCGCTTGGGCGGCCGTCAGCTGGCGCGCCGGCGCTCCGCGAGCCTGGGGCAACTGCTGGCGTTCTCGGTGACCTTCTTCGCCATGGCCATGATCGCCATGGTGCGGGGTGACCTGCTCACGACCTGGCAGGATCAGCTGCCCGAGGATGCGCCCAACTACTTCGCCATCAATATCCAGCCAGGTGAGCGAGAGGCCTTCATCGAGACGCTCGAGGCCAACGCCGACGACCGTACGGCGCTCTACCCGATGGTGAGAGGACGGCTGACCGAGATCAACGATGAGCCGGCCCGTGAGGCCGTACCGGTGGATTCCCGCGGGGATGGCTCGCTGCGCCGCGAACTCAATCTCACCTGGCAGGCCGAACTGCCGGAGGGGAACCGAGTGGTGGCCGGCCAGTGGTTCGATGTGCTCGAGGGTGCGGCGAACGAGAATGGCTGGCTGGGTGAGGTGGCGACCGAGCCAGCCCGGGCTGTCGTGCCGATCTCGCTGGAGGATGGCCTGGCCGAACGCCTGGGTCTGTCGCTGGGAGATCGACTGACCTTCACCATCGGCGGCGAGGAGATCGTCGGCGAGGTGGCGAGCCTGCGTAATCTCGACTGGGACAGTTTTCGTCCCAACTTCTTCGTCATCTTCCCGCCTGGCGTGCTGGAGCGCTTCGGGCATAGTTTCATTACCGCCTTCCATCTCGATGCCGGGCAGGGCGAGACGCTGCGTGAACTGGTGCAGCGCTTCCCCGGCGTCTCTCTGCTCAACATCGATGCCATCCTGGCCCAGGTACGTGATGTCGTCACTCAGGTGACCCGTGCCGTGGAGCTGGTTCTGGGCTTCGTCTTGCTGGCCGGGGTGAGCGTACTCTACGCGGCATTGACCGCCAGCCGTCCGGCACGGGCACACGAAAGCGGGCTGCTGAGGGTGTTCGGTGCCGGTGGAAGCCTGATTTCACGCGTCCAAGGGGCCGAGTACGCCATCCTTGGCCTGGCCAGCGGCCTGATGGGGGCGTTGCTGGCGGAACTGGCTACCGCGGGCATCTATGTGGCCTGGCTCGATCTGGCGCCACGGCTTCACCCGTGGTTATGGATCGTGCTGCCCTTGGGCGGTGCGCTGCTGATCGGTGCCATTGGCCACGCACTGTCGCGGGGGCTGCGCAAACAGGCCCCGGCGGCGAGCCTGGGGCTGCTGGGCGAGGCCTGATCCAGCTTCGGCCTCGACGTTTGAACGCCGAGGTCGAAGCCACCGCGCGCTGCGGGAAAGCGGTTACACTATGTAAACGCGAACGTGGCGCGGCGTCCCTTGCCACCTTCCTACCAACCGTTGCGATGCAAAGGAGGTGGCGTCAATGCCGAACAACCAAGCCCGGGCGATCCGTCTCGGGCACACCCTGGCCTTCATGGCGCTTTTCGGGGCTAGTGGCGCCGCTGTGGCAGATACGCAGCGCCTCGAGGCCGATCTGCGTGCACTGTTCAGTGAAGGCGGCAGCCTTTCGATCGGCGATGTTTCCAGCGCCATGCTGCGCTCACGCCTGACCGCCGAGGATATCGTTTTCGAGGCCCATGAGGGCGAGCGCCTGCTGATCGACCGCTACATCGTCAGCGGCGACTACGATGCTCCCGATGAAGTCACCCTGGAAGGCATTCGCATCGAAGATAGCCTAACGGCACTTACCCTGATGAGTATCGAGCGTATGGTGCTCGGGGAGCCGTCTCGGGCGGTGTTTCCGCTTCACGAGGAACTCGACCCCGCAGAGGTGCGTGTCGGCACTCTTGCCATCGACGGCATCGTGCTCGAGCTGGCCTCGGAGCTCGCCGAGGAGATTTTCTTCGATACCCCCCTCGATACCAGTCAGGGCCGCATGACCATCGACAAGCTGCGCGGCGAGTCGTTGTCCCATGAGGCCATCGGCATGCTGGAGATAACCGGTGTCGCCGGCACCTTCGACGAGCTGGATGAGTTCGGCTCGGGATCCTTCACTCTGGCCTCGCTACGCCTCGAGGAATTGACCGGGATCGACAGCGAGGGCGAGGAGAAGCTCGCTTCACTGGTGCTGCGCGACCTGGTCATGGAGACCAGCGAACTGGCGGGTAGCCTGGCGCTGTTCGATGTCGATGGCGATTTCGCCGACGGCAAGGGTGGGATGCGTGTCGAAGGCCTGCGCCTGGATCTGGCACGCATGATCGAGCTCGCCCCCGAGGACGAGCGCACCGAGCTGCGCATGGTCAGCAACGTGCTTACCGGTGGCAGCGGTGAGCTGAAACTCGATGCCGCCTTCCTCGGCAGCTGGCAGGAGAAGGGCGGGCACAGCGTGCTGATCAGCGATAGCCGAGTCGATATCCACGATGCCCTGGGTCTGTTGCTGGACATCAATCTGCCGGTACTGTTGCCGCCAGGGGTGGCACCCAGCGACGCCTTCGGCGGTATGGATTGGCTGCAAACCGCGACGTTGCTGGGCGGCGACATCCGCATGAGCCTGTCCAATCAGGGGCTATTCGCCCGCCTGGCCACCCTGGGAGCCGCGATGGAAGGCGTTACCGAAGCTCAGTACATCGATCAGGCACGCACCCAGGCCCAGGGCTTCGGCCTGATGTTCGGCCCTGAGGTGCAGGCCATGCTGGTGGGGCTGGTGAGTCTGCTGGAGGGCAGCGCGCAGCACCTGGACGTGCGCATGACCCTTCCTGCGGAAAGCTCCATTGCCAACTATATGAACGACCCGCTGGGGCTGCCCAGCAAGCTCAGCATCAAAGTCGAAACTCGTTGATCCAGCTCTTGCCACTAAACCCAGCATGAGAATTTCTGCACCAACCCATGACGGCCTTTCAAGTGAAAGCCGCCATGGGCTGGGGTATCATGGCGCATCCTGATTCTCCCCGAGATGCGAGGTTTCCCGCCGATGTTCAGCCGTGACATGACGATTGCCGGTTTCGATGATGCCCTGTTCGATGCGATGCAGAAGGAAGTCGCTCGTCAGGAGGCGCACATCGAGCTGATTGCTTCCGAGAACTATGCCAGCCCTCGCGTTCTCGAAGCCCAGGGCAGCCAGCTGACCAACAAGTATGCGGAAGGTTACCCCGGCAAGCGCTATTACGGCGGCTGTGAGTACGTCGACATCGTCGAGCAGCTGGCCATCGATTACGCCAAGCAGCTGTTCGCTGCCAGCTACGCCAATGTCCAGCCGCACTCCGGCTCGCAGGCCAACAGCGCCGTGTTCCAGGCACTGGTCAAGCCCGGTGACACCGTGCTGGGCATGAGCCTCGATGCGGGTGGGCACCTGACCCATGGCGCCAAGCCGAACTTCTCAGGCAAGCACTACAACGCCGTGCAGTACGGCATCGACGAGAGCGGCCGCATCGATTACGAGCAAGTGGCCCGCCTGGCTCGCGAGCATCAGCCCAAGATGATCATTGCCGGCTTCTCCGCCTACTCACAGATCATCGACTGGGCCCGGTTCCGCGAGATCGCCGATGAAGTAGGGGCATACCTGCTGGTCGACATGGCGCATATTGCAGGGCTGGTGGCCGCGGGCGTCTATCCCACGCCGCTGCCCCACGCTCACGTGGTGACCACCACTACGCACAAGACCCTGCGCGGCCCGCGCGGTGGCTTGATCCTCTCCGCCGAAGGCAACGAGGAGATCGAGAAGAAGCTGCAGTCGGCGGTTTTCCCGGGCGGCCAGGGCGGTCCGCTGGAGCACGTCATTGCCGCCAAGGCAGTGTGCTTCAAGGAAGCCATGGAACCCGGCTTCAAGACCTACCAGCAGCAGGTGGTGAAGAACGCCCAGACCATGGCCGGCGTATTCATCGAGCGCGGCTACGACATCGTCTCCGGCGGCACCGAGGACCACCTGTTCCTGCTCTCGCTGATCAAGCAGGGCCTGACCGGCAAGGATGCGGACGCTGCCCTGGGTCGCGCCCACATCACCGTCAACAAGAACGCCGTGCCGGGCGACCCGCAGAGCCCGTTCGTCACCTCAGGTCTGCGCATCGGCACCCCGGCCGTGACCACTCGCGGTTTCGGTGAAGGTGAATGTCGCGAGCTGGCCGGCTGGATCTGCGACATCCTCGACGTCATGGCCAAGAGCGAGGATACCGCCGACATCGAAAACGAGGTGAAGGCAAAGGTCGAAGCCGTCTGCGCCCGTTTCCCGGTCTACCGCTGACGCTTTTTCACTCGCCGTTGGCTAACGCTAAAGTCCTCTTCGCCCTGCGCCGTTTGACGGCGCAGGGCGTTTCGTTGCAGCGGCGACGACCGGTCAAGATGAAGCCGTTCGATAAACCTGACCGGGGCCACTATTTCGGTTCAGCCGTGGGGCTCGCCTTCCGTTATGCTTGATGCAGACAATCGGATTTGGCGGGGCATATGGCGACATTGACGTTTCAAGGGGCGGTAGGGGAAGTCACCGGTTCGCGTTACCTTCTCGAGGTGACGCATAGCGACCGCGATTACCGCTTGCTGCTCGAGTGCGGGCTGCACCAGGGTGGAAAGAGTGCCGACGAGGCCAATGCAAAGCCCTTCGGCGCCTTAGCGAGGCAGCTCGATGCCGTGGTCATTTCTCACGGCCACCTGGATCATGCCGGGCTGCTGCCCAAGCTGGTTCGGGAAGGCTACAGCGGCCCGATTCACTGCACACGCGGCACTCGGGATCTGCTCGAGATCATGCTTGAGGACGCCGCCTTCATCCAGGCCAAGGATGTCGAATGGGAGAACAAGTGGCGCAAGCGCAACGATAAGCCGCTGATCGAGCCGCTATATGAGATGGCTGACGTGGAGCGCACTCTGGCGCTCTGCAAGACCCACGGCTATGGCCAACCCGTTCAATTGCCCGGCGATGTTACGCTGGTGTTTCGCGATGCCGGCCACATTCTGGGCTCGGGTATCGTCGAGCTGGCGGTACCTTCCGGTGGGCAGACGAAGCGGATCGTTTTTTCCGGCGACTTGGGCAACCCGAGTTCGGTTCTGATGAAGGAGCCCGAGAAGCTCTTTGAAGCCGATGTGGTATTGATGGAGAGCACCTATGGCGATCGCGACCACCGTCCTCTCGACGATACCCTCGAGGAATTCGCTCAGGTGCTGGAGCAAGCCCACGCCAGCGGGGGGAACGTACTCATTCCTGCCTTCGCCGTAGGACGTACCCAGGAAATTCTGTATCACCTCAGCGTGCTATACCACGAGGGGCAGCTGCGACAGCAGATGGTATTTCTCGACAGCCCCATGGCGATCAAGGTCACCGAACTCTACCATCGCGCCCGCAAGAGCCTCGACAGCGAAGATCTCAAGGTGCTCAACATCGCCGCCAGCGGCGATACCGGCCGCTATCTGCCGATCCTTCGCATGACGCGCACGATGGAAGAGTCGATGGCGATCAATCGCATCCGCGGTGGGGCGATCATCATCGCCGGGGCCGGTATGTGTACCGGTGGCAGGATCGTTCACCATTTCCGCTATAACCTCGAAAACCCCAATACCCGGCTGGTCATCGTCGGCTTCCAGGCGGCCGGTACGCTGGGCCGCCAACTTGTCGATGGCGCCGAAAAGGTTCGCGTACTCGGCCAAGAGCTGGCGGTGAAGGCCAAGGTGCATACCATCGGCGGTTTCTCGGCCCATGCCGGCCAAAGCCAGCTGATCGGTTGGGCCGGCGCCTTCCGTGCTAATCCAAGGTTCTACCTCGTTCACGGTGAGCCTGGGGCTCAACAGGTTCTCAAAACGGCTCTGGCCGAAAGCGGTATCGTGGCGGAAATACCGGCCTACGGCGACCGTATCGAGCTCTAGCTTCACCACCTTCCGGGCCGCGTTCAAGCGGCCTTTTTTGTCGGCTCTGTCGGGCACGATAGGGCTACTGACTTGATGGCGTTAGTGCGTTTTAATCTTGATTAATATCAAGGTGCGTCGTTATGCCTCAGGCCTTCAGTGTATTTTCGAATATACTTTATATGACAATATGGAATTTGTTTATTCCAAAAAAACATTATGCCTATCAGGCCACTACCATCCTTGCATTTGTGGAGAGAGGAAAATGAACGCAAAGTCCATCCTGACCCTGGCCACCATGGCAGCTGTGGGTATCTTTACTACCGCCCAGGCCGATAGTCATACCGAGGGAGGTGATCAAGACACCAGCAGCGAGCGTGCCCTGGTGATCCTCACCAGTGACTCGCTGCAAACCCAAGGCATGGCGATGATTCTCTCCAATGCCATGCAGCAGCAAGGCACTGATCTTTCCATTCTATTATGCGATGCGGCCGGCGACCTGGCGGTCGAAGGGTATGCCAGCGCGGAGCCAATCATAACTCCGCCCGAAAACCCGGCTGGGCAGGTGACGCCGGAAGGAATCCTGCAGATGCTGATTGGCAACGGTGCCCAGGTGGACGTTTGTGCCATCTACCTGCCCAATAGTGAGCATGAGAGGGATGACCTGCGCGAGGGTGTCGGCGTTGCCGCCCCTGGTCCGATGGCCGAGATGATGCGTGACCCGAGCATCCCCGTGTTTAGCTTCTGATATCCAGCTTGAGAGGTGAATTGCATGAAGAGCAACGTAGGCGGTATCGATAAGATCCTGAGAATCGTGGTCGGGGCCGTATTGATTGGCTTGGCCATCACAGGGATGGTCGGCGCCTGGGGCTGGATCGGCGTATTGCCGCTAGCGACCGGGCTATTCAACTTCTGCCCGGCCTATCAACTGATTGGTATCAATACTTGCAAGCTATCCAGGAAGTAGTCCCGGGGCTGGAGTCGCCCGCTCTTGCATTTCGGCGCTATCGCCTTCGGCGGTGGCGCATTTTTTTATCTTCGCCGCGGGGGCTGGCTATCGGCCCCATCGGCAACCTCAATTGGCTGTTTATCTCTTTGGGAAATAACCTTATAACTGAAGTGATGGCAAGGCCTTCACACCGTCCACAGAGGAGCAATGAAGATGGAAAGTCAGTTCCAGCAGCCAGCCATGCCCCAGCTCAACCGTCCGGCCCCGGACTTCACCGCCAAGACCACCCACGGCATGAAGTCGCTGTCGGACTATAAGGGCAAGTGGCTGGTGCTGTTCGCCCACCCCTCCGACTTCACGCCGGTGTGTACCACCGAGTTCTCGGCTTTCGCGACCCGCGCCGACCAGTTCAAGGAACTCAATACCGAGCTGTTGGGGCTCTCCATCGACAGCATCCATGCGCACATTGCCTGGACGCGCAGCATCAAGCAGAACTTCGGTGTCGAGATACCCTTCCCGATCATTGCCGATCTGAACATGAAAGTGGCCAACGCCTACGGCATGATTCAGCCTGGCGCCAGCGACACCGCAGCGGTGCGTGCCACCTTTGTGATTGATGCTGAAAGTGTACTGCGGGCCATGCTCTATTACCCCATGACCAACGGCCGCTCCGTGGATGAAATCCTGCGTCTGGTCAAGTCGCTACAGACCAGCGATGCCCATGGTGTAGCGACTCCCGAGGCGTGGCAGCCGGGCGAGCCGGTCATCGTGCCGCCGCCGCACACCGATGCGGACGCCGAGGCACGCAAGGATCAGGGCTATGAGTACACCGACTGGTACTTCTGCAAGAAGTCACTGTAAGAGCTGCCATCAGACCCCGGCAGCGCCGGGGCCGACTGGCCACGAACGACGTCCCTACGTAAGGAGGCCAAATGAAGACCTTTTCCCTTTCCTCCAGCACGGCCGCCGGCAAGCCTGACGTGGCTGGCTTCTTCGACCCGCGTACCTCCAGTATCCAGTACGTGGTCAGCGACCCGTCTACCGGCAAGTGCGCCATCATCGATCCGGTGCACGACTTCGAGGAGAAGTCGGGTGCTACCGCGACACGCCATGCCGATGAGCTGCTGTCCTATGTGAAGGAGAAGGGGCTCGAGGTGCAGTGGATCCTGGATACTCACCCCCATGCCGACCATTTCTCGGCAGCTCGCTACCTGAAAACGAAGACCGGGGCGCCCACCGCCATAGGTGAGAAGGTGGTGGAGGTCCAGAAACTGTGGCAGAAGCTCTATCACTGGCCTGACTTCCCTGCTGACGGCTCCCAGTGGGACCGGCTTTTCGCCGATGGCGACACCTTCCGCATCGGCGAGCTCGAGGCGAGGGTGATGTTCTCGCCGGGGCATACCCTGGCTTCCATTACGTATGTGGTGGGCGATGCCGCCTTCATCCACGACACCCTCTTCCAGCCGGACTTCGGCACTGCCCGGGCCGACTTCCCCGGTGGAGATGCGCACCAGCTGTGGCGCTCGATCCAGGAGATCCTGGCGCTGCCCGGCGAAACCCGGCTGTTTACCGGCCATGACTACATGCCAGGTGGGCGTGAGCCCGAGTGGGAGAGCACCGTCCACGAGCAGCGCACCCGCAACCCTCACCTGGTCGGCATGGCCGAGGCGGAGTTCGTGGCGATGCGCGACAGGCGTGACAGCGAGCTGCCGATGCCCAAGCTGATACTGCACTCCCTGCAGGTGAACACCCGGGGAGGGCAGCTTCCCGAGCCCGAGGCCAATGGCAAGCGCTACCTGAAGATACCGCTGGATGCGCTTGAAGGTGCCGCTTGGGAGTAACGCAGCTACTGCATTGGAAGGCTTTGCCTGGAGTTCTGCTTTTCGTGACGCTGGAGCTTGAGGAGTCTAAATTCCAAATAAATCTAAGTATATAACCTTATTTGTGCTACTGTAAGGCAAACGCTCGGAAGCCACTCTATTGAGGTTGAAATCATGTCCAAGCCGATCGTGACCCATTTCTTCGATGAGCCGACCAACACCTTCAGCTACGTGGTGCAGGATCCCGAGAGCCAGGCCTGCGCCATTGTCGACTCCGTACTCGACTTCGACTATGCCGCCGGCCGCACCGACTTGCGTTCGGCCGATGCGATCATCGCCTTCATCCAGCGTGAAGGGCTCAGCGTCGAGTGGGTCCTCGAAACCCACGTTCACGCCGATCACCTCTCCGCTGCGCCCTATCTCCACGAGAAGCTCGGTGGCAAGACCGGCATCGGCGCCAGGATCACCGTGGTACAGGACGTCTTCGGCAAAGCCTTCAATGCGGGCACCGAGTTTGCCCGTGACGGCAGCCAGTTCGACCGTTTGTTCGAAGAAGGCGATACCTTCGCCATCGGTAACCTGGAAGGCCGAGTGCTGCATACACCGGGTCATACCCCGGCCTGCCTGACCTATGTCATCGGCGACGCCGCCTTTGTTGGCGATACCCTGTTCATGCCCGATTACGGCACGGCCCGCTGCGACTTTCCCGGTGGCGATGCCCGTACCCTTTATCAATCCATTCAGAAGGTGCTGGCGCTGCCGGATGAAACCCGGCTCTTCCTGTGCCACGACTACAAGGCACCGGAACGCGAGGAGTACCAGCATCAGACCAGCGTGGCCGAGCAGCGCGCCCATAACGTCCACGTACACGAGGGCATCAGTGAGGAGGAGTTCGTCAAGATGCGCACCGAGCGCGATGCGACCCTCGACATGCCGCGCCTGATCCTGCCGTCGGTGCAGGTCAACATGCGTGCCGGCCACATGCCTCCGCCCGAGGATAATGGCCAGGTCTATCTCAAGGTGCCGATCAACAGGTTCTGAGGTTCCACGCGTGAATCCCAAGCGCTACCTGCCGATCCTGCAATGGTTGCCCGGCTACGGTCGTGCCACCTTGTCCAGCGACCTGCTGGCGGCGGTCATCGTGACCATCATGCTGATCCCCCAGTCGCTGGCTTATGCCATGCTGGCCGGATTGCCGCCTGAGGTAGGGCTCTACGCCAGTATCGCTCCGCTAGTGGTCTACGCCGTGTTTGGCACCAGTCGAACCCTGGCGGTCGGGCCGGTGGCGGTGGTTTCGCTAATGACGGCAGCAGCCGTGGGACAGGTTGCCCCCCAAGGCTCGCCGGAATATCTTGGCGCGGCGCTGGTTCTGGCGCTGATGTCGGGGCTCATCCTGACCCTGATGGGAGTGGCGCGGCTGGGCTTTCTGGCCAACTTCCTCAGTCACCCTGTGATCTCGGGTTTCATCACCGCCTCGGGATTGATCATCGCCGCCAGCCAGCTCAGGCATGTGCTGGGCGTAGAGGCCGGTGGCCATAACCTGCTGGAGCTGTTGGTCAGCCTGGGTGGCAGCTTGGAGCGGGTGAACGGGCCCACTCTGTTCATCGGCCTCTCCGTCCTGGCTTTCCTCTATACCGCACGACGCTGGCTCAAGCCCGGCCTGAGAAAGCTGGGCGTGCCCGCTCGTGCTGCGGATATGCTGACCAAGGCTGCGCCTATCCTTGCCGTGGCGGTGACCACCTTGGCCACCTGGGGGCTGGGCCTGGATGCGCAGGGCGTGGCTGTGGTGGGGGAGGTGCCGGCGGGACTGCCGCCGCTGACCCTGCCAGGGTTCGAGAGCGGCCTGTGGAGCCAGCTGTTCATGGCGGCACTGTTGATCAGTGTGATCGGCTTCGTGGAGTCGGTCTCGGTGGGTCAGACCCTCGCCGCCAAACGCCGCCAGCGAATCGACCCGGACCAGGAGCTGGTGGGGCTGGGGACGTCCAACATTGCAGCATCCTTTTCCGGCGGCATGCCGGTGACGGGTGGCTTTGCCCGTTCGGTGGTCAACTTCGATGCCGGTGCCGAGACCCCTGCCGCAGGTGCTTTCACGGCGGTGGGCATCGCCATTGCAGCGCTGCTGTTGACGCCGCTGATCGCCTACCTGCCGATCGCCACCCTGGCGGCCACCATCATCATGGCCGTCCTGTCGCTGGTGGACTTCAGCGCCATCCGCCGCACCTGGGACTACTCCCGGTGTGACGCCATGGCCATGCTTGTCACCATCGGCGTGACGCTCGCCATCGGTATCGAAACCGGCATTCTGGCCGGGGTGGGGCTCTCGCTGGCCCTGCACCTCTATTACACCAGCCGCCCTCACAGCGCTGTGGTGGGCCGTGTTCCCGGCACGGAGCACTTCCGCAACGTGGAGCGTCATCAGGTAGAGACCGACCCGCAGCTCGCCATCCTGCGGGTCGACGAGAGCCTCTATTTCGCTAATTCACGCTATCTCGAGGATACCGTGATGGAGCTGGCGACACGCCAACCCGGCCTTGGCCACATCGTGCTGGCGTGCCAGGCAGTGAATGTCATCGACGCCTCGGCGCTGGAAAGCCTGGAGGTGATCAATGCCCGACTGCGCGATGCCCAGGTCAAGCTGCATCTGGCGGAGGTCAAGGGGCCGGTCATGGATCGGCTCAAGAATACCCCATTCTGCCGCGAGCTGACTGGCCAGGTATTCCTGAGTACTTACGACGCCTGGCGCTCGCTGCGCGGGGAGCCTGCCACACCGGGTCGAGCCTGCGGCGCAGCGGAGCCGATGGCGGCAGGGCAGCATCTTCCTTGAGTTCAACACCGAAATGAAGGAGTGACGAAGTGGACTGGATTGCAAGCCTGCAGGGGCTGATAGGTGGCGTGTTCATCGGCCTGTCGGCCGTGTGGCTGATGGCCACGCTGGGGCGGATTGCCGGTATCAGCGGCATCGTCGGTAGCCTCGTGACCACGCTGCCCAAGGGTGACAGCGGCTGGCGCGTGGCTTTCGTGCTGGGCCTGGTCAGCGGCCCCCTACTGCTCATGTTGATGGGAGGCGGGCTCGGCAATGTCGCTGGTGCGCCCGGCGAGGTCGTCGGCCAGCCGGCGGGTGGCGTGGGCCTGATGCTGGTGGCAGGCCTGCTGGTGGGGCTGGGCACCGGCCTCGGCAGCGGCTGCACCAGCGGCCATGGTGTATGCGGTCTGGCGCGACTGTCGCCGCGCTCGATGGTGGCCACCTTGACCTTCCTGGTCTGCGCCATCGTCACCGTCTATGTGATGCGGCACGTCGTGGGAGGTGGGGCATGAAGACGCTAATGGGCTACATTGCCGGGCTGCTGTTCGGCCTGGGCCTGGCGCTCGCCGGCATGACCGACCCGGCACGCGTACTCGGCTTCCTCGATATCTTCGGCGCCTGGGACCCGACGCTGATGTTCGTGCTTGGCGGGGCCGTGGTGACGACCTTCATCGGCTATCGGCAGGTATTCCGCCGTGAGCGCCCGGTGATGGGGGAAACCTTCCAGTTGCCCACGCGACAGGATCTCGACGCCCGATTGATCGGCGGAGCTGCCCTGTTCGGCGTCGGCTGGGGGCTTTCCGGCTACTGCCCCGGGCCTGCCATCGCATCCATTGCCGGGTTGACCGCACCGCTGTTTGCCATGCTGGTGGCCATGGTGGCGGGCTGGTTCCTGGCCCGGGCCATACCCGCTCGCGGCTAAGCATCGTTATCGACGACCTTGTCCTGCGTCCCCGCCGGCCTGGCTGGTGGGGGCGCTGGTCGTTGCTTTCCCGCCTGGTTGTCTCTTGCAGTTAACCCCCGCTTAATCTGCACATGACACGATGCGCACAAGACGAGGATTCCATTCATGCACGTTCTGCTCATCGAGGATGATGCTCTGGTGGCCTCAGGCATTCTGGCCGGGCTGAGCGCACACGATTTCGTTACAGACCATGTGGAAACCATGGCGGAGGCGCGTAGTGCTATGGAAACGGTGGCCACCGACGTGGTCATTCTGGATCGTGGCCTGCCTGACGGCGATGGCCTCGAACTGCTGGATGCCTGGCGCAATGCGGGGTGCACCACTCCAGTGCTGGTGCTGACTGCTCGCGACAGCGTTCAGGATCGCGTCCAGGGCCTGCAGGGCGGGGCCGACGACTACTTGGTCAAGCCTTTCGATCTGGATGAGCTGGTTGCGCGATTGCATGCCTTGCTGCGCCGGGCGGCTGGGCGCTCTCGCTCAGTGATGGAGCATGGTGTGCTGTGCCTTGATCCGGTCGCGCGCGAGGTGAGCGTGGCTGATCAGCCGGTGGCGCTGTCGCGACGAGAGCTGGTACTGCTGGAGACCTTCCTCCAATCGCCGCGTAGCGTGCTCTCCGCCGACCAGCTCAAGGACAGCCTCTACGGCATGAACGACGAGGTGGAGAGCAACGCGCTCAACGTGCATATCCATCACCTGCGACGCAAGCTCGGCAGCCGGGTGATCGAGACCGTGCGCGGACTGGGGTATCGCCTGGGCAAGCCTTCGGCGGTGGAGGCGCCGCCCATGAGAAGAGAGCGATGAGCCTGCGCACGCGTCTGCTGCTGACGCTGGGCTTGACCCTGGCACTGCTGTGGGGGTTGGCAGCAGCCTGGTTGATGCGTGACCTCGAGGAGCAATTCGTGGCTACCCTCGATCAACGCCTGGCCCAGTCGGCGCGAATGGTGGCGGGGTTGATGGCCCAGCTACCGGAGGAAGTGTGGTTGACGGCGGACCGCCGTGCCTTGTCGATTCCGCCCATCGAGGGGCTGGCTTGCCAGGTGCATTCCCCGAGTGGCGAGATCATGGCCCGCACCCATACCGACCTGGAGTCAATCCTGGCGCCGGGGGAGCGCGGGCATGCCTTCCGTGAAGAGGGGGGCGTTACCTGGCGGGTGTTCACCTATGAGCGGGGCGGTCTGACCATTACTACCGCGGACCGCATGGACGAGCGCAACCGCCTATTGGCGGATGTCTTCAAGGTCGCGGTGGTGCCTTTTGCCGTGGCCCTGCTGGGCAGCATGGTCGCACTGTGGCTGGGAGTGGTGCGCGGCCTGGCGCCGCTCTCTCGGCTGCGACAGTCGCTGGCACGGCGTCACCCTGACTCCCTGGGGCCGGTGGCCACACATGGGGTGCCGGTGGAGCTCAAGTCGCTCATCGAGACGCTCAATGGCCTGTTGGCGCGTATTCAGCAGGCCATGGTGCGTGAGCAGCGCTTCACTAACGATGCCGCCCATGAGCTCAAGACACCCCTAACCGCCATCAAGACCCATCTGCAGGTGGCCGGGCGAGTAGGTGGCGATGCCGCCTGGCAATCTCTGGCCCACGCAGAGGAGGGGACCGAACGGCTGTCCCGTATTCTCGACCAACTGCTGATGCTGGCCCGGGTAGAGGGGCGGGCAGGGTTCGAGGATGGCGAATGCAGCTCCATCCCCGGGGTGGTGGAGTTGGCGCTTCGCGATAATGGCATGCCGGTTACGCGCTTCAAGCTGCCCGGAAAGTGGCCCGAGGGGAAGCTGGACCTGCCTCGCGAGCTGGCGGTCACCGCACTGCGCAACCTGGTGGACAACGCCCTGCTTCATGGCGGCGAGGAGGGCCCGGTGGTCCTAGATGCCGATCGAGACGCAGAGGGCAGGGCTGTCACCTTCCGAGTCCGCGACCACGGGCCGGCTGTCGAAGCTGAAATGCTCGAGCAGATGACCGAGCGATTCTGGCGCACCAGCAAAGCACAGGGGAGCGGGCTGGGGCTCGCCATCGTCAACGCTATCGCCGAACGCTTCGGCGGACGCCTTGATCTTCGACTTCCAGCATCAGGCGGACTGGAAGCCCGCCTGTCCCTCCCGCTGAAGCCGGAGGCCTGAACGGTCGTATCAGCGAATCTCGCCGCCCATCATCTCCAGCAGGCGCGCTTCATCCGGCATGCCGTCGACACGCTGCAGGCGGTCCTCATGTCGGTAGACCGTGGTCGGCGTGGCGTAGAGCCCCAGTTCGTCGAACAAGCCGTTGTTGCGATAGATCTGGTCCTCGATATCCCGTGGCTGGGGTGCCGCAGCGATGGCGTCACCCTGGCTGTGCTCGTGAAGGGCGGCTTCCGGATCTTCTGCGCCCAGCAGGGAAGCCGCCTTAGCTGGGCTGTCCTGCTGCAGAATACCCACCATGATATGGCGCAGCTGGACTTGACCGGCCTCGACCCAGGGGCGGCTCTGTTCCCAGAACTGGTGGCAGTAGGGACAGTTGGGATCGGTAAAGGTATACAGCACCTGTGGGGCGTCGGGTTGGCCGTCCTGGATCCAGTGGCTTGCCTCCAGCTGGCGCCAGACCTCCTGTTCCTGCGGCGCCCTGACGAGCTCGTCGAGGGGCCCCTCCGAGAGGTCGTTGCCCTCGGCATCGATCATGGTACCGACAATGGCATGTTGGCCATCGGCCGTCACGAAGACGGTCATTTCACGGCCCTGGTGGCTGGCAGCGAAGCCGGCAAGGCCCCCTGGGGCTTCGAACTCGCCATGTATTTCCAGGCCTTCTGCGCTCAAGGCGTTGATGGGTGCCGGCCAGTCGTCGGCAAATGCCATCGGGGTACAGGCGAGGACCGTCAATCCGGTTGCAAGCACGCTATATCGAAAAGCCATTTGGGTTTCCTTGATGTCATGTGACGCCATTGTCCACCGGCGTCCGATGGAGACAGAGACTGACTCAGCGCAGCCGCTCGATGCCGCTCAGCAGCGTGGCTCGAGACAGTTCACCGAAATGCGTGCTCCTCAGTTGACCGTCTGCATCGTAGAACAGCGTTGTCGGCATGGCCATGGAGCCGGTGACTTCGCCTAGCGCATTGGTGGCGTCCAGCAGGATATTATCGAGTTGAAGGGATTGGTCGGCGAGGAAGCGTTCCACATGTCGGGCATTTTCCCCCTGGTTGACGAAGACAAAGGTAATATCCTCCGCTTCCTGCTGCATCTGCTCGAAGACCGGCATCTCGCGTATGCAAGGAGGGCACCAGGTGGCCCAGAGGTTTACCACCAGTGGCTGGCCCTCTGTGGCAGCCAGCGAGGGCAGATCGATCGGGCTGCCAT